>JBKJRV010000200.1:0-4464 GCA_046593115.1 Gemmatimonadaceae bacterium | reverse complement strand
AAACCAGTGATCGAGGTACCAGGGCTGACGCCCACGTCGCCGACATTACTCCCTCCGACGGTGCACGTCACCGTCGAAGCTCCCAGCGCTGCAAAGCCTGATGCCATTCCGAGTGTCGCCGTGGCCGATGTGGCCACCGATTTCGATGGGGCGACCGATCGAGGGCCCATGGGCGAGTCGGCGCATGCAACCACGAGCAGCGTCGACATGACGCCGAGTGTTGCACCGAACCGCGTGCGATGAAGCGCCTGAAACGGAGAAACGGAGAGTCTTTTCGCTTGCATTGTGTGCTCCTGCGTACAACCAGTACAGATTGTTCCCCGAAGGGGAATCGTTCGCGACATCAAGTGCGAACGCAGAGGAGTGCACGGCAAGATGGTGTCCTGTCGGGGCCAAGTAGAGAGTGTTTATTCACCGCTTCACTTGGTGCGCCGCCATCTGTTTCAAGTAGCGCGCATTGTCAGGATGCCGGAACTCTGGCGCGGCTTCCGTTATCGAGCCTCACTCCCGTTCTCCTCACGGGCGACCCACAATTGCGAGGCGATAGGCGCGTTGACCAGCCAAGAGTCGGACGCGGCGTCCGCGGTTGACGCACTCTTCGAGATACCCTATTGTCTACGCCTCGGCATCGCAGCTCTTCGTAAACCACACGCAACGAGGACACAATGCAGAAACACGTCGCCGCCGCCGCGCTGGCCCTCATGCTTTGCTCGGTGCCGGCCTTTGCTCAAATGGGGTCGCCGAACACAACCCCGGGCACCGTCACGAGGGTGGTCATGGTCCGCATCAAACCCGGACACGCCGATCAGTTCTGGGCAGACGTTCGTCAGCATGGGAAGCCAGTGAACGACGAATACAAACGCCAAGGCATTCTGACCAACTACACGGTCGCGACGAAATCGACACTCGATAATCCCGACGACTGGACCGTGGTTTACACATTTACCTATCCCAACTGGGCGACGTTCGACAATCTCCAGAGCCGTACGGATCCGATCACTTTGGCGCACTATGGTTCTGCCGCCAGTCGAACCGCGGCCTCTACTGCGCGTCTTGAACATAGCACGACCGTCGCCAGCTTTCTGGTGAGGGACCAGACGGTCAACCCTTGGAAGTAGTGGCTCCCGCAGTGGGAAGCCGTCGTCGTCCGTGGTGATGTCCATTCAGCCAGACATCCATGTCTGGCTGAATGGGCATTTTGGACTTCCCCGTCGCAGATGGAGCGCGTTTTGGCCTGCGTCTTCCCAACCGCAGGCGCAGGGACTTAGCGCTTCCAGCTCAGCGCTTCGAGCTGTTCAGGGGTCAACTCACGCCAGTTGTCGGGGTACTGCGACACGCGCCGAATCACCCAGGCAGAATCGAAGCACAGGGACAGTGCATTTCGATTCCCGGGGACCGCGACGCCCTCGGTTTCGTATACCCGCCACCAGGTTCCGTCTTCCGAAGTGAAGGAAACGCCCTCGCCTCGCGCAGCCCCGGCCGGGCCTTTGCTCTCCTGCATACCGCACGCGACTTGCAAAGGACGGGCCGACGCCGAAGTTGCCTCGCGGAACTCTGCACCGAACGCATCGTATCATTCATCGACCTAATGTTTATCGCGCGGCGACATCGTCGTCGAGCCAGTATTCGCCCTCGCACGATCAGGAGATGTCGCTTGACCTTTGATTCCCGCTGCTCGCCCGCAGTTCGGGTCGCGGCTACGCTCGTAGCTCTGGCCGGATGCAGTACGGTGTCTCCCGCTCCCCAACCACTGCCCGCGCCCGTCGTCATGACCGGCGACTTGCCGCTGAAGCACGACGCGCAGCCGACCGGTGCCTCCATTACCCCACGCGATCTCATGACACGCGTGTATATCATTGCTGACGATTCGATGCTCGGCCGACGGGCCGGCGCTGTGGGCGGCGCCAAGGCGACCGCATACATCGCCGATGAGGTGCGCCGCATGGGTCTGGAGCCGGCAGGCGACAGTGGAACGTTCTTCCAGAACATCCCGTTGCGACGGCGCGGTGTGGATGCTGCTTCCACGATTTCCGTCGACGCGGTTCCATTTACGCTCTGGTCGGAGTTCATTCCGCTTCCGGAGTTCGACGGAAGCGCCTTCAGCGGGACGGTGAAGCTGGACGGCGTACCGGCCATTTATGGTGGACGGCTCGGGGAGCCGGACAAACTGATCACGCCCGCACAGGGGGAAGGCAAGCTCGTTGTGCTTGCAGCCCGAATGGGACCTGACGGTCGCCCGGCGGCCCCGATTGGCGACGATGCCAACCAGCGGTATAGCCGGGCAGCGGCGGTGGCCTTCGCGACGCTGGATGTCACCGGACCGCAGACGCTCGTGTTTCTTCGCCAGGGACTGACCGGGATGTCCACGGGCGGAGCACCCCGGAGCGGACCGGGGTCGTTTGTCGTATCCAACGCAGCGGCGACAAAGCTCATGGGTGCGCCCCTCGAGGGGATGCGTCCCGGAACGATCGGCCGGACTGTTCGCGCCGACATGAAGAATGCCGAAGGGCCTACCGCCGCCCCTGCGCGCAACGTCGTGGCGATTCTTCGCGGCAGTGATCCCGCGGTGCGGAACCAGTACGTAGCGATCGGCGCTCACAGTGACCATGTCGGCACGCGCGCCTTTCCGCTCGAGCACGATTCGCTGAAGGCCTTCAACCGGGTGCTGCGTCAACAGGGCGCCGAGGAACCGGCGCGTCCCGGTACCCCCGACGACCTCGCGCGCATTCAGAGCATGATCGACAGCATGCGCGCGAAGCGGGCACCGAGAATGGACTCGGTGTTCAACGGGGCGGACGACGATGCCTCGGGTACGTCCGGGGTGCTCGAGGTTGCGCAGGCCCTTTCAGCCATGCGTCCGGCGCCGAAGCGCTCGATCCTGTTCGTGTGGCACACCGCGGAGGAGCTGGGCCTGTTCGGGTCGGAGTACTTCACTGACCATCCGACGGTGCCGCGTGACTCCATCGTGGCACAGTTGAACATCGACATGATTGGACGAGGCAGCGCGGCGGATTCTCCTGAGGGCGGCCCGGGCTACGTCCAGGTGCTCGGACCGAGGCGATTGTCGAGCGAGCTAGCCGCCCTGGTGGAATCGGTCAATACCAACGGCAGGCACCTCCTCAAGCTGGATTATCAGTTCGATGCCGACGGCCATCCCCTGCAGTTCTACTGCCGCAGCGACCACGAGCGCTATGCGCGCTACGGAATTCCAATTGCGTTTTTCAGCACCGGCAGTCATCCGGACTATCACATGTTGACCGATGAGGCGCAGTACATCGACTACAACAGGCTCGCGCAGGTGTCAGGGTACGTTCGGGACCTGGCAGCGACGATCGCGAACCTGGACCATCGGCTGGTGGTGGACAAGCCGAAGCCCGATCCGAAGGCGGCCTGCAGGCAATAGCCTGTTGCGTAGTGCGTGGTGCGTGGTGCCGGGAGGTAGAAACGCTACTTCAGATAATACTGCTCGATGCACGCCGTCACGATGCGCTGCTTGGCCTTCTCGCGGTCGACAGGTTCGACAATCTGCCGCATTTCGGGCAAGGCATTGAGCAAATTTTTCAGCACCACCAGCAGGCGCTCGGCGGTGATGCCTCTGGCCTTGGCTTCGGTCGCCATGGTGCGGAGGGTATCGCGCAACAGCGTGCCGGGGTCACCGTCCCGCACGTACGAGCCAAGGGCCACCCTTACGGCAGAGATCGTTTTGTCGTCCAAGGCAAGGGGCGGTATGTTCATGTCAAGAGGGATAGTCATCTACCCAACAGTTACTCCGCCTTGAGGTTGGCTACGCTGGGACCCTCACTGAAAGTGGCGGTGGCAAAGGTTTAGCAATTACCGCGTCACGTCAAGAGGATCATGGCGTACGATTTGCGACATAGCAGCTTTTTTTTTCTGTTGTTGGCTGGTTTCTTCTTCCGCGCATCCCTCACTCCCTTCCCACCAATGCGTCACCTCGGTCTCTCGTGTGTGCTCGCGGTGTGTGCGCACACGACAATCTCGATCTCGGCAGGAGCCCAGACGCGCATCGCCGAACAGTACCGACAGCCAGCGGATCGCATCATCGATGCGGCGCTGAGCGATAGCGCTGCCTGGACCCGTCTCGCGGAACTTACCGATCGGTTCGGCCATCGATTCAGCGGATCGCCTTCGCTGGAGCGGGCGATCGACTGGGTGCTTGCGGAGATGAGGCGCGATGGCCTCGACAGCGTGCGCGGTGAGCCCGTGAAAGTGCCGCGCTGGGTGCGTGGCGCGGAGTCCGTTACACTCCTTCGCCCGCGTCAGATCCCGATTCGCATGCTCGGCCTGGGGGGCAGCATCGGCACGCCGGCGGCCGGTATCACGGCGAAGGTGCTGGTCGTCGGCAGCTTGGACGAGCTGACGACGAGAGCCACCGAAGCGAGGGGACGAATCGTTCTGTTCGACGTCCCGTTCACGACGTATGGCCAGACGGTGCAGTACCGCGTG
>JBKJRV010000078.1:0-2702 GCA_046593115.1 Gemmatimonadaceae bacterium | reverse complement strand
GCGTTTCGCGTCAGACCACTCCAGCATTACGGGCAGGCTGAGGGGGTGGCCAACATCTCGGAGTGTCCGGAGGGTGCACTGCATGTGGACGAAGACTTCAGCGCGGTCGAATTCCTCCCCACCGGTGATGGCGGTACCCATCGGATTATTGGAACGTCGTTCGCCAATCGCGCGACGCCATTGCTTCGCTACGATACAAACGACCTCGTGGAGCTCGCGAACGAGGTCTGTAGCTGCGGCCGCCCGGGGCGTGTGGTACGCGACATTGGCGGCCGGCGCGAGGACTATGTGATCCTTCCCGGGGGAGCGCGCGTTGGCCGCCTGGATCATCTCTTCAAGGACATGGTGAACGTGCGCGAGGCACAGATCTACCAGCACATCCCTGGTGAGATCGTGATGCGGATTGTCCGGGGGAGTGGCTTCACCGCACAGGACGAGGCTGAACTCCTGGCGCAAGCGCGAAAGTTCCTTGGGGACGCAGCCATTGTGACCATGGAGTATGTGGAGAAATTGCCGCGCACGTCCGCGGGAAAATTGCGGTTCGTGGTCTCGGACGTTCGTGATGGCCAGTTGACCCGCATGGGAGGATGGGAGGCGTGAGACTGTGCTTTGTTGTGGATTATCGCAGTCCGATCGCCCGAAACTGGATTCACTACTTCGTCGCGCAAAGGCATGAGGTGCACGTCATTTCCACGTATCCGGTGTCGCTCCCGGTCACTGGACTGGCGTCATTTCACGTCGTCCCACTGGGCTTCAGCTGGATCGCCACGGGCAAACTGCGTCGCTTTGTCGCCGCCACCGGGACCAAACCCACCGAGTCCGCGAGTTCGAGCGCCAAACCGCGGCTCTCGCGCTTGTCTCCGCTCGCCAACGCGGTGGGTCGACATGTGCTCCCGTTGGTCGTGTCGTTCGATGCGCGGCGGCGAGGCGGAGTGGTGGGCAGGATTATCGAGGGGATCAAGCCGGACGTCGTGCACGCCATGCGCTGGCTTGGCGAAGGGATTTTGGCCGCGTCGGCGGTGAAAGACCTGTCGGTTCCGCTGGTCGTCTCGGTGTGGGGCAACGATTTCACCCTCTGGGCCCGGCAATATCGTGTCGTCGGCACCGCCATTCGGGATTCGATGGCGAGGGTAACCGCGCTGCATACCGATTGCTGGCGCGATTTGCGTCTGGCCCTGGAATTCGGTTTTGAGGCGCGCAAGCCGCGCGTGGTGCTGCCCGGGAGCGGCGGTGTGCAGCAATCGTTGTTCAATAACGAGCCAGTCCCTCACGCGGCGTACGCCCGTTGGGGACTGTCCCCCGACGGCACCATCATCCTGAACCCGCGAAACTTCCGGCCCAAGTACGTCCGCAACGACGTGTTCTTCGTCGCGATGGAGCGCGTACTCCTCGCGAAGCCGGACACGAAGATTGTCTGCGTCGGCATGTCTGGCAATCCCGTGGCCGAAAGGTGGCGATCGAGTCTGCCAAACCCGGAGCGCATCAGGCTCCTGCCGTCCGTCACGCGCGAAGAGATGGCAGAGCTGTTCCGCATGGCGGACATATCGGTCTCTCCTTCGACACACGACGGGACTCCCAACACGCTCCTCGAAGCCATGGCTTGCGGCGCGTTTCCGGTCGCGGGTGACATCGAGTCGATCCGTGAGTGGATCGATGACGGAGTGAACGGCGTGCTCTGTGATGCCACGGACGCGGGTTCCGTCGAGCGGGGGGTGCTCCGGGCGCTGGATCCCGAGCTTCGAAAGCGCGCGGCCGAGCACAACAGCCGTCTCATCGATCAGCGGGCGAACTTCGCTACCGTGATGCCGGCGGCGGAGCAGTTCTACCACGACCTGATCACCCGCACCGCGACTGCGCTTCTGCAACCGGGACCTCCATCACGAGTGGGTCCAGGCGTCGTCGCGGCAAACGAGCAGCTGTCAGCGCAGTCTTCGAGAGTTGCAGGTGCGCTGCAGCCGAGCGATGTCGTTGCGCACCTGGCAACCAGCACGGAGTATCCGACAGAGGCCCCGTTTCATCCCGCCCGCTCGTATCCCGAGTACTCGGGCCCCCTCAGCGCATCCCCAAACTCGGCGTATGAGGCGGTGCGTGAGTCCTTTCGCATCGCCGGCCTGGATGCCGCGAACTTCGGAACGCCCGACTGGAATCCGCTGCGGTCGTTAATCCTCCCGGGTGAGACGGTGCTGCTGAAACCGAATCTGGTGAAGGAAACGCATCCGCGCGACCCGAATGGCTGGACCTATGTCCTCACGCACGGAAGCGTCGTGCGCGCGGTTGCCGATTATGTGTGGAAGGCGCTCGAGGGGCGAGGTCGCCTGATCATCGCCGACGCTCCGCAGAGCGACTCCTCTTTTGCCAGGATCGTGGAGCTGCTTGGCCTCGATATCATTCGCGACTTCTATGCGAAAAGCGCACTGCCCATCGAGCTCATCGATCTCCGTCAGGAGGAATGGAAGTCCGTCGAAGGCGTCATTGTTTCGCGACGCAAGCTGGCTGGGGATCCGCGGGGAGCAGTCGCCTACGATCTTGGGAACGCCAGCGAGTTCGTGGATCACAAGGGCTCGGGGCGGTACTACGGGGCGGACTATGATGCCGGCTTTCTCAACCGACACCACAGCGAAGGACGGCACGAGTACCTGATTGCCGGCTCCGCCATTCGTTGCGACGTGTTGTTCAGTCTTCCGAAACTGAAGACGCACAAG
>JBKJRV010000059.1:0-5003 GCA_046593115.1 Gemmatimonadaceae bacterium | reverse complement strand
CCGGCAGCAGGTTTGGGCCTGTCCCCGGAGACCGGCGCACCGATCGCCAAGCCCTTGTCGCGGACGACGGCGTCGATCCGGCCCATCACCTTCTCTAGCGAGCCCGTATTGTCCGTGATCTGGAACTGCAGGAAGGCGGATTTCTTCACGATGTCTTCAGCACGACGCTGATCATCAATGCCAGGGAGCTCCACGATAATCCGGTCGGTGCCGACTTTCTGCACGTTCGGCTCGGCGACGCCAAACTGATCGATGCGATTGCGGACGACCTTGAGCGCCCGGTCGAGCGCCTCTGCCTTGTTCGCCACCACACCCCGCGACTCATCGACCTCGAGCGTCAGGTGCATGCCACCCTGCAGATCGAGACCTTTTTTTGGCGGCCAGGCCCACACGGAATCAAAGGTGATCCGACCGTCCTCGTGCGCGACGCGCTTGACGACCTTCGACGGACGGAGAGCCCAGAGCGACAACAGCGCGAGTGCGCCGATGAGCGCGAAACGATACTTGAGGTTGGACATGACTACGGAAGAATTGTGACGGGGGGGGAGCAGCATTGAAGGCTACCGGAGCAGCGCGGCGGAGTCAACGGAATTACTCGCCAGAATCGCCCTGGCCTGATCGGCGTCCCGCCGCAGCTGCGTGACGAGTTGCGCCGCACCGGAGAACTTCAGGGTATCACGCATCCGGGCAATGAAGTCCACGCGAATGGATGCCCCGAACCAGTCCCCACTCCCATCAAAGGCGTGCACTTCAAGTGACGTCGCAGCGTCGCCGAAGGTGGGACGCGGGCCCAGATTCATCATTCCGCCCAGCGCGCCACTCGGCGTCTGAACCCGCACCGCGTAGACACCCTCGGGTGGGAGCAGCTTGCGGGGCGACGGAGGTGCCAGATTGAGCGTGGGGAATCCGAGCAGCCGGCCACGCTGCTCGCCGGCCACGACCACCCCGCTAATGCCGTACGGCCTGCCGAGCCCGGCTGCGGCGCGCTGCAGATCACCACCGGCCACGGCGCGCCGAATGGACGTGGACGAGATGGGCCGGCCGTCACCCAGCGACACCGGGGCGATCACCTCGACGCGGAAGCCTCGGCGGGCACCGAGTGCCTGAAGCACTTCGACATCGCCTTCGCGGCCCCGTCCGAAGCCATGGTCGTGTCCAATCAGCAGCTCCTGCATGCGAAACCGACCGCGCAGGATCACGTCAACGAACGCCTCAGCGCTGTATCCGCGGAGTGTGGGCGTAAAAGGAACGACAGCCAGATAATCGATGCCGCTCTCGGCCACGACTTCGGTTCGCTCCAACCCGACGGTCAACAGCGGTGGCGCCGCCGCAGGATTCACGACTTCGAGCGGATGCGGCTCGAAGGTGACCAGCACGCTCTTCGATTGCACTTCGCGCGCGCGCTCGGCGAGCCGCCGGAGCACGAGTTGATGTCCGCGATGCACTCCATCGAACGTGCCGACCGTGACCACTGTGCCCCGCACATCGGGCGGCAGTCCCGATTCATCGTCTGTCTTCATTCGATCATCGGTCACGGAGCACCACCTTCGGCTGCCATTCCTCCCCAACGCGCTCAGCCACGGCGAGCAGATCGCCGGCCTCATCGAGGAGGGCCGAGCGCGATCCACTCGTCACGGCAGGCACCGTCCGGCCGTGGAGGACGCGCTCGACTGCCTCCGGGAGCAGGGTCTGTCCGGGAAGCGACCTTACCGCTTCGCGCATCGGATGCACGTGATCAGAGCTCAAGGCATCGAGCGTGTGCGCGTCGGCTACGTGAAACGGTCCGCTCGCGATACGGCGAAGGGCCGACAGATGCGCCCGGCTTCCGCTTAACCGGCCGACGTCACGAGCCAGTGCCCGAACATACGTACCGCCGCCGCATGTAATGGTCACCGACCACGTGTCCGCGGTGCGGTTGGTGATGGTCCATTCATGTACAATGACCGAAACCGGTTTGAGCTCGAGCGGTGCTCCCGCCCGAGCGGCGTCGTACGCGCGATGTCCACCCACCTGCTTCGCCGAGTACGCTGGAGGAAGCTGCTGCAGTGAACCAGTGAGTTGCTCGATGGCGTGTTCAACCGACTCGGGCGAAGGGAGCGGAGCTGCGTGGATCTCTTCTCCCGTCATGTCGTCCGTCCGCGTCTCGCTGCCAAATCGGATGCTCGCCTCGTACACTTTGGGCTCACCGTCGAGATATGCGAGCAACCGCGTGGCGCGTCCGGCGAGCAATACGAGCAGGCCGGTGGCAAACGGGTCGAGCGTGCCGGCGTGGCCCATGCGCTTTACGCCAAGGGTCCGGCGCGCGATCGCCACCACGTCATGTGAAGTCACCCCCGCCGGCTTGTCGACGAGGAGTAACCCATCAATCGAGCGGGTCCTCATCGCCTGGCACCTGGCCTCGCTTCACCTGAGAGAGCAACGACTCGATCCTTGCCGCGTGCGCCACTGTTTCATCAATCCGGAAGGTGATCTCCGGCGCAAGCCGCAGTCGCAGCGACCGACCCACCCGCGAGCGCAGATGCGTTGCGACGCTTCCGAGACCTTCCATTGTGGTGGCGCGATCCTCCGCGCTCCCAAGCACGCTGACGTACACCTTCGCCGACCGCAGATCGGGCGTGACGTCCGCGCCCGTGACCGTCACCAGGCCCACGATGCGCGGATCCTTCACATCTTCCGCGAGGAAGGTGGCGACCTCCTCACGGATCGCCTCGGCGACGCGGTCGTTCCGGCGCGGAGTGGCCACTCAGTTCGATGACGACTCGAGCGTGCGCGCGATCTGGTCGGTGCGGTACGACTCGATGATATCGCCCAGCTTGAGATCGTTGAAATTATCGATGCCGATACCACACTCGAAGCCTTCACGCACTTCGTTGACGTCGTCCTTGAAGCGACGGAGTGAGCCGATGGTACCCGAATACACTTCGGTGCCATCGCGAACCACCCGCACCCGGTTCTGTCGATTGATCAGGCCACTGCGCACCGAACACCCGGCAATGACGCCCGCCTTCGGCACCTTGAACAGTTCACGCACTTCGGCCTCGCCGACCACAACCTCTCGCTGTTCGGGACGGAGCAGGCCTTCGAGGGCGGCGCGTACGTCGTTCACCGCCTCATAGATGATACGGTACAGCTTGATCTCGACCCCTTCACGCTCCGCCGAGGCGCGAGCATTGGTGTCGGGACGAACATGGAAGCCGATAATGATGGAGCCTGACGTCTTCGCAAGCAGAATGTCGCTGTCCGTGATGGCACCGACGCCCCGGTGCACGACCTCGACCTGCACTTCCGCATTCGACAACTGGCCGAGTGCGTCAGCAAGCGCTTCCGCCGGACCGCCCTGATCTGCCTTGATCAGGATGCGCAGGTTGCGCCGTTCCCCTGCGGCCGCATGCGCCATGAAATCCTCGAGCGAAAGAACGCCCTTGGCAGTGCGCCGGCTCCTGGCTTCCCGATCAAGACGCTGGCGACGCTGCGCCACTTCACGCGCATCGGTCGCGTCTTCTACCACGAGCATCTGGTCGCCGGCCATTGGAACGCCTGTCATGCCGAGCACCTGCACCGGGATGGCCGGACCGGCACTCTTCACCGGCTTGCCGCGCTCGTCGAGCAGCGCGCGGATGCGACCCGAGTACATGCCACAAATGAAGTCGCTGCCAACTTCGAGCGTGCCGTTCTGCACGAGCACCGTGGCCACCGGGCCCTTGCCCGGATCGAGTTGGGCTTCGACCACCGTGCCCATGGCACCGCGCGACGGATTCGCCTTGAGGTCGAGGACTTCGGCCTGGAGGAGCAACTGTTCGAGGAGCTCAGGAATGCCCGTGCCCTTCTTCGCGGAGATCGGCGTGGCGAGCGTATTGCCACCGAACTCTTCGAGGACGACGCCGTGCTGCAGCAGGTCCTGCTTCACCTTCGCGACGTTGGCTCCGGGCAGGTCGATCTTGTTGATGGCGACGATCATCGGGACGCCAGCGTTCTTGGCGTGAGAGATTGCCTCGATGGTCTGCGGCATGACCTGATCGTCGGCCGCGACGACGAGGACGACAATGTCCGTGACCTGCGCGCCGCGCGCGCGCATGGCGGTGAACGCCTCGTGGCCCGGGGTGTCCAGGAACGTGATGGACTTTCCCTTGGGCAGCGACACATGATACGCGCCGATGTGCTGCGTGATGCCACCGGCCTCACCGGCCACGACGTTCGCCTTCCGGATGTAATCGAGCAGTGATGTCTTCCCGTGATCGACGTGACCCATGATGGTCACGACCGGTGGACGCTGCACGAGGTCCTCGGCCTTGTCTTCGACCTCGGGCTCCCCGGTCTGGCTCGCGGCGTACTCGTTCTCGCGGACCGCCTGGAAGCCGAACTCGCTCGAGATGATGTCGATCTGCGCGAAATCGAGACGCTGGTTGATCGTGACCATGAGCCCGAGATTCTTGAAGGCGAAGGAGACGATCTCCGTGGCCGGAATCTTCAGGATCTGCGCGAGCTCGCTGACAGTGATGAACTCGTTGACGCGGACGGTCTTCCGCTCGCGCTCGGCTTCGGCAACGCGCTGCGCCTCGACGTCGTCACGGTACGCGCCGCGCGTGGCGTGGCTTGCCGGACGGCGTGACGGCGCCCCACGAATGGCGGACATCGTCTTGGAAATGTTCGCTTCCACTGCTTCCTGATCGACCGCACCGCGCTTGCCCTTTTTCCGACGCCCTCCGCGATCCGCAGGCGCGCCACCAGCGGGCTGCGGACGTTTATCATCGCGACGCGGTTGCGTGCCGGCGCCGGGAGCACCGCCAGGTGCCGCAGACGCCACGGGACGGGGGGGCGCAAACGGCGACCCGCTGGCGACTGGCCGCGGACGCGGTGCGCCGGGGACAATGGGCCGCGGACGCGGGCGCTCCGGCGACATCGACGGACGCGCGTGTGACGGGGCACCAGTCGAGTGCGATTCCATCCGCAGCTCGATGACGCGTGGCGCGGCATCACGCACCGACGCTTCGCGGACCGACGCT
>JBKJRV010000011.1:0-2716 GCA_046593115.1 Gemmatimonadaceae bacterium | reverse complement strand
CAATGCCTCGTCTCCTGCGAAAAAACGCTTACGGCTTGGGCGTGCTGTCGCGGCGAGCGGTCGAATCGCGGCGAGCCGCGTCAGCCACGTTACCGGCACCAAGGACGATGACTTCGACACGCCGGTTCTGCTGACGTCCCGCATCTGAGTCATTGTCGGCAACCGGCTGCGACTTTCCGAATCCCTGCGAGGTGATCCGGTCAGCGGCAACACCACCAGCGACCAGCGCATTGCGCACCGACGCCGCCCGGTCCTGCGACAGCTTGTTGTTCAGCGCATCGCTGCCACGTGCATCGGTGTGCCCTTCCACAGAGATCTTGTAGTCCGAATACTGATTCAGCAGAGTGGAGATCTGCCGCACGTTCGATTCGGCGCCGGGACGGAGCGTCGACTTGCCAGTGGCGAACAGGATGTCGCTCAGACTGATGACGACACCGCGTGGCGTCTCGCGGAGATTGGTGATCTCGGAGACCAGCGACCGAAGCTGCTTGAGCGCATCGCTCAAGCGGGCATTCGCCGCTTCAGCGGCCATGCGCAACGAGTCGGCCTGCTGCGACACGAGCATGTTCCTCGCCCGCAGCGAATCGATCTCGCTCTGCGAGAGCTGCTGCGCCCGCATCATCTCGGCCCGCTGTGCCTCGCTCAGCGTGACCAGCCTGCGGAGACGGGCTTTCGTCAGGCTGTCCGTCGCGCGCTCCGCGATAACACGCTGATTTTCCGCCTCGGCTGCCAGGGCGAAGCGCTTCGCCACGTTGGCGAGGCCTTCCTGATACAGCATGTCGCTATTCCGCTCGAATGCTTCTTCGGCGTTCTTGATCGCGTCACGTGTCCGAATGACCGGGCCCTCGACGCGCTGTTCGGCGCCGTTGGCCATCAGCATGCGGTAGATGGTCTGCGCGTCGTTCAGCGCAGGCGGTCGCGTTTTGGGAGCGCAAGCCGCGACGACCACGAGCGCGAGAACAAACAATGAGAGGCGCTTCATCGGTTATCTCCCGGTGGAAGTGCACCCAGAGCAACCGCGGCGTCCATGCGAGCACGTTCAGCCTTGAGTCGTCCCGCCACTGCGCGGGCGTGTGCCGCGCTGGCGGTCGCCTCGCGGGCCTTCAGGACCGACCACGACTTGGTGCTTTCCTTGTCCTGCGCGACACGGAGTGCCGCTCGCGCCTGACTCATCGACATTGCCGCAAGCGAGTCGCCGCCAGCTTCCTGGGCGCTCTCGATCATGCGCTGCGCGGAGCGAAGCTCCTCGTCGGGCTCTCCCAGATTCGCCGGCGGGCCTGACGTCGCGCACGCGCCGAGCAGGGCCAGAGTGGTCACCACACCTATCAGTCGCATCAGTCAATCTCCTTGGGTTGCCATGAAATTCGCTCTGTCGCGTACGTGGGGCAAGCAACGCGCCGTCGCGGAGGACCGAGAATTGAGTTTCGGGTTTTATTCGGTATATTGATAGCACTCTCTCCTCGTGCCCATGTCGCTGAAGCAGCAGCCCCTTTTTGGCGAGTCGTATGAGCGGGCGGCTCGGGTGCTGCCCGAGCTCGATGTGCAGACGGATATTCGCTACTACGGAACGACTGCGAAGCACGTATTGAACGCTCCGGAAGCGACCGGCATGGGATTCTGGTCGATCAATCCGTACGTCGGCTGCGCGCTCGGCTGCTCCTACTGCTACGCGCGGTACACTCACAGGTACGTCGCGGAGCGCGTTGCAGCGAAGGAAGCGGCCGACGACCGGCTGGGTGCGGATCTGAAGACCATGGCACCGTGGCTCGCGTTCGAGCGTCGCATTTTCGTCAAGCGGAATGCCCCGGAGTTGCTGGCCCGTGCGCTTCGCACCGGCAGCGACCGTCACCGCAGGCTCGTGAACAATGAGGCGATCGTCATCGGTACGGCCACCGATCCGTATCAGCCCGCGGAACGGCGCTTCCATATCACGCGCGGCCTGCTGGAAGTTCTCGCGAATCATCCCGGGCTCAAGGTGGTGATCATTACCAAGAGTCCGCTGGTCACCAGGGACATCGACGTCCTGCTACGTCTCATGCGGCATTCTTCAGTACAGATTCACCTGTCGCTCATCACGCTCGACCGCGAGCTCGCGCGTCGGATCGAGCCCCGCGCGCCAACTCCCGAGGCGCGCATTCGGGCATTGCGTCGTCTGCGGGAGGCGGGGATTGATGCCGGCATCAACTGCATGCCGGTGCTGCCAGGGATAACCGACAATCCCGGCGATCTGGAGGCGCTCGTGAAGACCGTTTCGGAAGCGGGTGCAACGTATGTAGGCGCCTGCGCACTCCGGCTGCAGGCGGCCGCGCGCAAGCGTTACCTGCCGTTCATCGACCTGGAATTCCCGCACCTCAGCGAGCGCTATCGGCGGGCCTACGCCAACAGTCATCAGGCAGCGGGCAGCTACCGTGACGGGCTCGACCGTTTCTTCGGCAAACTGTGCCGGCGATACGGGGTTCGCGACTGGTCGTATGACCCCGAATCCACGAACGCCCTCGGTGAGGAGATGGTCAGGGCCGTCGCCACTTCGCAACTCAGCTTGTTCAGCGAGTAGCTTTCCGGTGCCTGACAGTTAGCGCAACTTCCCCGAGACTGGCGGTGTATGTGCTGACTCCGATTTTCTCAGGAGCATTTGGCGGGCACGACACGTGCTTTTGATTCGGTGGACTCGAGGTGCCGAAGTGGATCCACAATGCGTCCGCGCGCCCTCGTTTAG
>JBKJRV010000372.1:0-9988 GCA_046593115.1 Gemmatimonadaceae bacterium | reverse complement strand
CCCGAAGTGATGGCCGCGATCGCATCTGGCGACCGGTGTGCCGGGTCGGCCACCATGACCGCCAATGCCGCAGCCAGCGCATTCGCCACATTGTGATCGCCAAGCAGTGCAAGGTCGCCTCTGTCGAGAATGGGACGATCCAGGACCACGAGTCGGTTCGCGGCGCGATCGTAGAAAGCGCTCGCGAGATCGTTGGCGATGGAGAAGGTCCAGCTCTCTCCGGTGAGTGATCGCGATGACTGACCTTCCACGGGGGGTCGCCGGCTGGGAAGTCGCATGACCTCGGGGTCATCGGCGTTCCACACCCAGCGGGAGCCGGGATGATCGTTGCGATACATCAACGCCTTGTCGTCGTAGTATTCGCTCGCGCTCGCGTACCGGTCCAGATGGTCGGGCGCGAGATTCGTCACCACGCCAACGGTTGGCCTCAGGCTCGGCGTGTCATGCAGTTGGAACGACGACAGCTCGAGTGCAACCCACGTCGTTGGGGCGTCGAGCGCTACCTGGGTGAGCGGCGTACCGATGTTGCCCGCGTCGAGCGCATCGACGCCGATCGCGCGCAGCAGGTGCCCGACGAGCGCCGTCGTCGTCGTCTTGCCATTGGTTCCCGTCACCGCAATGGAGCGCAGATCGGGCATCGCGAGCAGTCCCAGCTCGGTCTCGCTGATAATGGGAACGCCCCGCTCGCGCGCTGCCTTGAGCGGCGGCGCATCCGGCGGGACGCCCGGGCTGACGACGATCGCCGTCGCTGCCTGAATACGGGCGAGATCGTGGGTTCCCACATCAACGGAAACGCCCGCCTCACGCAGCTCCGCCGCGACCTTTTCTACGGCGACACTTGTGCCCGAATCGGATGCGTACACACGCAGCCCTTCGCGCGCCAGCAGTCGCGATGCCGCCTTTCCGCTCTTCGCCAGGCCGAGGACTGCCACCTCGCCCGCACGCCAATCCGCGGGAATCATCGCAGCTTGAGCGTGCTCAGTGCGACGAAGGCGCACAGGACGCCGACGATCCAGAACCGCACCACGATCTTCGATTCGGCGAGTCCCTTCTGCTCGAAGTGGTGGTGCAACGGCGCCTTGAGGAACACGCGGTGCGCCCGCGCATAGTCCAGTCCGTACTTCTTCTTTCGGTACTTGAACACTGTCCGCTGCAGCATCACCGACGTCGTCTCGGCCACAAACACACCGCCAACGATCAGGAGCAGGAACTCTGACTTCAACAGGATCGCGATCGCACCAATGGCGCCGCCGAGCGCGAGGGCGCCCGTGTCGCCCATGAACACCTGCGCCGGATGCGCATTGAACCAGAGAAAGCCGAGACACGCGCCGAAGAGCGCAGAGCAGAAGATCGTGAGTTCACCCGCGCCGCGCATGTAGAAAATGCCGAGGTATTCGGTATAGTCCACTCGCCCGATGATGTAGGCGAAGATCGCAAAGGTGGCGACGGTGATGGCTGTGGTACCGGCGGCGAGACCGTCGAGCCCATCGGTGAGATTCACGCCGTTGCTGAACGCCGTCAGCACGAAGGTGACGAACACAACGTAGATCCACGCGAGAAACGGCGCGAGCGGCACCGCCAGCATGTATTTGTAGAACGGCAGCGTCGTCGAGGCACCGGGGAGCGTTGAAATGGGGTTCAACCAGAGATACAGGCCGAGCAAAATCCCGATGGACACCTGGCCAATGAGCTTGTAGCGCTCCACCAGCCCTTCGTTCTTCCTCCCTTCCTGGCGCTGCTTCATCTTGAGGTAGTCGTCCAGGAAGCCGATGACGCCCATCCAGACCGTTACAATGAGTGCGAGCATCACGTAGCGGTTGTCGAGCTTCGCCCAGAGCAGCGTTGGTATCACGGCGGCGATGAGGATGATGATGCCGCCCATCGTGGGAATGTTCTTCTTGGCGAGGTGCGTGTCCGGTGTGCCTTCGCGAATCACCTGGTGGAACTGCTGTCCCTGCAACCGCCGCAGCACCATCGGCCCCACGATGAACGAGAGGAGCAGCGCCGTTACCACCGCGCCCGCGGAGCGGAATGAAATGTAGTTGAAGAGGTTGAAGACGCCCCAGAACTTCGTGAGTGGGACCAGCAGGTGGTAAAGAATTGGCTACCTCTTCAGGTGATGTCGGTCGCTCCACTCCTTCAGCCGCGGAACCAGCCGCTCGAGTTTCATGCCGCGCGATCCCTTCAGCAGAATGACCGCGTCCGGTGCCAGCCTTGGCTCGAGCGCGGTCCACAGCGCTTCCACATCGCCGGCCGTGACGACGCGCGCATCACCGGCGCCTTGAAGCGCCGTTGCGAAGGCCCCGACTCCCGCGATGACGTCGATTGACGAGCGAAGGGTGCGATCGGCAATCTCCCGGTGCATGGACTCGGTGTGGGCGCCGAGCTCGAGCATGGTCCCCAGAATGGCGACACGAGGCCGTCCCCGCCCTATTTCGTCAAGCAGATCGAGCGCGGCGCGCACGGAGCCGGGATTCGCGTTGTAGGCGTCGTTGATCAGGGTTGCGCTTCCCATGTGCTCGATAGCGCTTCGCATACCCGGGCTCTTCGCCGCCGCGATGCCAGCGGCGGCCACATCGTCCGGGATGCCGGCCTCGCGGGCGACCGCCATGGCGAGCAGCGCATTTCGCAGATTGTGTCTGCCCGGCAGCGGCGACTGAAGACGCACGTCGCCGAGCTGCGCCCAGGGCAATCCGTCATCGCCGGTTCCCCACCGCGATGCGGCCATGTCGCCCTCACCAAATCCGGCGGTGATGACACGAGCGCTCGACCGGTGCGCGGCGGTCACGGCGAGGGTCTCAGCGGCCGGTACAATCACGACGGACACGTCCTCGAAAACGGAGGTCTCTTCCTGGAGGACGACCTCCATCGAGCCAAGGCCCTCGAGATGCTCCTCGCCGATCGATGTCAGCACCGCCATCGACGGCCGCACAATCTCTCGAAGCGTCCGCACTTCTCCCGGCTGGTTCGTCCCCAGCTCGACCACGGCGATATCGGCGCTGTCGGGGATGGCCAACAGCGTCAGCGGCACGCCGACGAGATTATTGAGATTGCCGGTCGTCGCGTGTACCGCGAGTCGCGTAGCGAGCGCCGCGCGAATGAACTCCTTGGTCGTCGTCTTCCCGTTGGATCCCGCCACGGCGACGACCGGCTTTCCCCATACGCGGCGGCGATACGCGCCCAGCGCGCCGAGCGCAACGAGCGTGTCGTCCACGAGAAAAACCGGGACGTCGAGCGTCAGGCCGGAATTCACACGCGCGACCACGAGCCCGGCCGCACCCTTCTCCACCGCCTGCGCAAGAAAGTCGTGCGCGTCGAACGATTCGCCACGCAACGCCACGAACAGCTGGCCCGGGCGGATGGCGCGAGTGTCAGTCGTAATGCCCTCGAGCGGAGAGTCCTGCAGAGAGGCGCTGCTCTTCAGGAGCGACCCGAGTGCCTCGACCACACGCTGCAGACTCCAGAACCCCGCAGGGCCTGATGGCAGCTCTGTGCTCACTATTGCGCGGCCCGCGCCGATGATGAGTCCTTTGACCCACGCGCCCGCGATGCCAGCAGCTCGCCCACGATCTTGCGCTCGTCGAACGGGAGCTTCGTGGTGCCCTGCACCTGGTAGGTCTCGTGACCCTTGCCGGCAAGCACGACAATATCTCCGTCGCCGGCCAGCTCGAGCGCCCGCTCGATCGCATCGCGGCGGTCAACGATCCGCTCGTGCGGACGCTGCATGCCCGCCTCGATATCGTCGAGAATTGTCTCCGGATCCTCGGTACGGGGATTGTCGCTGGTGACAATGGCGATGTCCGCCTTTTCCTCGGCAATCTGACCCATGACCGGGCGCTTGCCCTTGTCGCGATCGCCGCCACACCCGAAGACGGCAATCAGACGGCGCGTCGCGAACGGGCGCACCGCGTCGAGGGCACGATTGAGTGCGTCCGGCGTATGTGCGTAGTCTCGCAGTACCGCCGGGCTCTCGGACACGAGCTCCAGACGACCCGGCACCTGTGGCGCGCTGCTCAAACCGGCGGCGATCCGCGCGGGTGTGACGCCGAGCGCAAAGGCGACCGCCGCGGCGCCCAGCGCATTGGCGACGTTGAAGTCGCCGATGAGTGGCAGTCGCACTGCGAGCTCCTCCCTGCCAATGCGCAGCGTCCATTCACTCCCGCGCGGGAGATACCGCACATCGCTCGCGGCCACGTCGGCCGTGGCTTCGGTCGTGGAGAACGTGAGGTGCCGCGCACCGCCCTGCACGCCCCGCCAGGCGATGTCGTCGGCATTGACGATCATCGTGCCTCGAACATCCAAATGATCCACCAGGCGCAGTTTCGCGGCGCGATACGCCTCCATCGTGCCGTGATAGTCCAAATGATCGCGTGTCAGGTTCGTGAAGACGGCCACCGCAAAAGTGAGCGTCGCGGTCCGCTGTTGTTCCAGCGCATGCGACGACACCTCCATCGCGACACGGGTGACCCCGGCGTCCACGAGGCCGCGCAACACGCGCTGCAGCTCCACCGGACCTGGCGTCGTCAACCCGCCACCTCCTTCCAGCGGCGTTCCCTCGCTGCCGACGAGCACGCCAAGCGTGCCAATGGAAGCCGCGCGGTGCTCACCATCGAGCAGGTGCCGGAGAATGCCGACGGTGGTGGTCTTGCCGTTGGTTCCCGTCACGCCGACGAGCGTCAGGGCGCGCGCGGGATGACCGAAGGCTACCGCCGCCGCCACGGCCGCCGCGCGACGCGTATCGCGCACGATGAGCGCGGGCAGCGTGGTCCTCGACATGTCATCCACCAGTGCCAGCGCCGCACCCTGACGCTCGGCCGTGGCCAGGAAGTCGTGCCCGTCGCGATCCGCACCGCGCACCGCCGCGAAGAGCGCGCCGCGCGCAATGGCCCGGCTGTCGTCGCTGATGCCGGTGACCGACACGGGCAACGTCCCGTGGTCGCCGGCGAGTAGCCCGGCGTCCGCGAGCGCCTCACGGATGGCCGCCACAGCAACCACGATCAGTTGCCCCGCATCACACGGACCGTGGCGCCGGCGTTCAGCATGGTGCCCGCGATCGGCGCCGTGGCGCCACGCGGACCCGCGGCAAGCTGCACCCGGAAGCCGGCACGATGCAGCGAGCGCACGGCGCTGCGCAGCGGCATGTTCCGAACGTCCGGCACCTGTCGCGTCCGCGTTCGAGGTGACGCGATGCTGCGGGTTGACGCCAGCGATACGACCATTGGGACACTCCCTGCGGCCGTTTCCTCGACCATCGCTGCCTCGTTGGCCGCGCGTGTCGGCTGACTCCCCTCGGCCGTTAACGCACCGCGATCCAGTGCTGCGTTCCTCGCGGCAAGCGCCGCCTGGAGCACACTCCGGCTCACGGGAGCAGCTGTCGCCCCCCCGTAGTAGTTGCCATCCGGGTTATCGATCTTGACGAGAATGACATACTGCGGCTTGTCGCTCGGGAACAACCCCACGAAGCTCGCGACGTACTGCCCTTCCGCGTATCCCTTTCGGCCCACGAGAAAGCGGCGCGCCGTTCCCGTCTTGCCTGCCACCGCAAAACTCGCGAGCCCGGCCTTTACCGCAGTCCCACCTTCCTCCACGGCCTCCGCCAGCATCCGACGGACGCTGCGCGAAACCTCCTCGGTCATCACACGCCGCACCACGCGACGCTCGTGTCGAAACAGGACTGTCCCGCTCTCGGAACGAATTTCCTTGATCAGCGCAGGCTCAATGAGCTCGCCGCCATTCGCGAGCGTTGCATACGCCGCGGCCAACTGCACGGGTGTGATAGCGATCTCGTAGCCCATCGCGAGCGACGCGGCGGACTGAGACGACCACGCTCCTGGCTCGCGCAGTGTTCCCGATGCTTCCGACGCCACCGGCAGACCGGTCGGCGCACCGAATCCGAGGTCGCGCAACGTCTCGAACTCCTCCCGTGGCGTCAGCCGAGCCGCGAGCGTCGCAATACCGATGTTGCTGGAATGCGCGATCACGTCGCGCACCGTCATGCTCGCTTCCTTGTGCACATCCTCGATCAGCCGGCCGAACAGCTCCAGCTTTCCGTTGTGCGTGTTGATCACTTCATCGGGGTGCGTGAGTCCACGCCCCAGCACAGCGGCCGCGATGAATGGCTTGAGCGTGGAGCCGGGCTCGAACGGCTCGGTGAGCGCCGTGGCGGCTGTCGCGCTGCCGCCCGCGGAGTCGCCCTTGATGCGCCGGCTCGCCATCGCCAGCAGCTCGCCCGTGTGAGGGTTCATCATCAGGATGTCGCCACCGTCCGCACCCATCGTCGACACGGCGTCTTCCAGCGCACGCTCGGCGATGCCCTGCAATTCGTGATTGATGGTGAGGACGACCGTATGGCCGGGCTGCGAAGGAACGCCCGGCGCTGTTGGCGACTCGAACCGGCGGCCTCGTGCATCGCGAAGCATGGTCGCGCGTCCCGCGATTCCGCGCAGCACGGTGTCCAGCGAGAGCTCGAGCCCATCGAGCGGCGAGCCATCGAAGTCGACACGGCCTACCAGTCGCCGCGTTGCTTCTGACGGCGTGTACACCCGCTCAACCACAGGCTGGGCGTACACCCCGCGCAATGCCAGCGCCGGTGCAACGTCCGTGGGGAGAAAGCGACCCGGAATAGTGACCCACGCCCGCTTCCTGTCTCTCGCGCGCGCGATCCATTCCTTCGGAACCTTCGCCGCCACCAGCGCACGCGTCAGGGCATCGCGCTTGCGCACCTCGCCCGGAGCGACGCTCAGCTGTACGAGCTCCCGGCTTTCCGCGAGCGTGGCACCCGTTGCGTCGAGAATGCGGCCCCGCGGCGCTGGGACGGCGGCGCTCGACTGCTGCTGCCGGTCGGCCCGGGCGCGCCACGCGCTGCCCTGCCAGAGTTGCACCTGGGCGGCGCGGCCAACGAGCGACAGGGCTACCAGCAGCAACGCACCATGCACGAGCCCCAGCCGGTCAGGGCGTTGCATTCGACCCGTGAGCGCGCCGTGGTTTCGGCAGAATGATCACCTGACTGTCGTTGGGAATGCGCATCTGCAATCGCTGCTCGACCAGCGGGGCCAACCGTGCGCGGCTGGATGCCTCACGGATGTCGTTCTCCAGCTTCGTTTTTTCGGCCTCCAGCTCGGTTCGCCGAGTCGCCTGCACCCGAAGTTGCCGGTCACGCGCTATTCCGTAGCCACGCCGCCAGATGATTCCGGACGCCACGATCGTGAAACCGATCAGCAGCACGCCGATGATAGTGCGTCCCCTCACAGCCGCTACGTGCGCCGCCAGAGGCGAAGTCGCGCACTGCGCGACCGGGGATTTCTCGCGATCTCCTCTTCCGTCGAGACGATTGCCTTGCGCGTGGGCAACGTGCCGAGCGCAACGCCCCCGCAGGTGCAAATGGGCTGGCGTGGGGGGCAGGTGCACGCCGTGCTCCACTCCCGCATGGCGTGCTTCACGCGCTTATCCTCGCCAGAGTGATAGGCAATGACCGCCATCACGCCGCCCGGCTTCAGTCGGTTGCGCAGCGAAACGAGCGCGCGCGCGAGTCCCTCCATTTCGTCATTCACCGCGATGCGAAGTCCCTGAAAGATGCGTGCGAAGTCCCCCGGTCCGCTGCGGGCGCCGAGCGTTCCCCGAATGGCCCCGACCAGATCATCGCTCGTAACAAAGGATCGCGATTCCCGGCGATGAACGATCTCGCGTGCCAGCCGGCGTGCCTTGGGCTCATCGGCATAGTCGGCAAACAGATCGCGCAATTCCTCCTCCGGCAGTTGATTGAGCAGGTCGGCGGCGCTCTCGCCTGTGTCTGGCGTCATGCGCATGTCGAGTGGTGCGCCCGGACGGAAGGTAAACCCGCGCGACGCATCGTCGATCTGGTGCGAGGAGATGCCCAGGTCGAGCAGAATACCGTCGAACCGCATGCCGTCGAGCTCGGGCACGTCGTCCGCGTTCGCGAAGTTCGCGCGCACCACCCGGAGCGCGCCGGACGAGATCGCGGGCGCGAGTCGCTCGCTTGCCGCGGCGACGGCCTGGGGATCCCGGTCGAGCGCCACGATGGTTGCTCCCTGCTCCAGGAGGGCCTCGGTATGGCCGCCTCCACCCAGGGTACCGTCGAGGATGTGCCGGCATCCGTCAAAGGCCGCCACCACCGGGTCGATCAACACCGGGGCATGATAAGTTGTGGCCCACCTACCGAATGCGGCATCAGGTGCTGACATTCTACCGATGCCCCGCTCCACCACTTTCGCGTTGATCATCCACGGCTCCCGAGCCGACCTCCCCTCGCTTCGTCACCTGGTGCAATGGGTACGCGAGAAGCGCATCACCGTGCTCCCGTACATCACGTGGGAGAAAGGCGACGGCACCCGCCACGCCGCCGACGCCGTCGAGCGGGGCGTGGATGCGGTGATCGCGGCTGGCGGGGACGGCACCGTCAATGAAGTGCTGAATGGTCTCAGTGGTGATATCCCGCTTGGCATCATTCCGGTCGGGACCGCGAACGATTTCGCGAAGCAGGTGGGGATTCCGACCGATCCCGATCATGCCATGGATGTTATACTGCAGCGCAAGCCTATGCGGATCGATACCGCCGAGATCAACGGACGTCGATTCCTGAACGTTTCCACAGGCGGCATTGGGGCGGAAGCTACCGCGGAGACGCCCGCGGAAGCCAAGGATGCGCTCGGCCCCCTCGCCTATGCGATCACCCTGACGCGGAAGCTCGCCGGCCTCAACCCGCAGACCGCGCGCTTCACCGGCGACGATTTCACGTTGGAAACCAAGTTCGTCGCGTTCGCGGTGGGAAATGCTCGCGCGACCGGCGGTGGAACGTTGATGACGCCACGCGCCGAGGTCCGCGACGGCCTCATGGATCTCTGCGTCGTCGAAGGCATGCCGCGAAGTGAGTTCGCAATGCTCGCCATGAAGATCAAGCGTGGCGAACACCTGGCGTCGGAGGGCGTTCATTACCATCAGACCGCGTCGCTGCTGGTTGAATCGAAACGCTCGATCACGGTGAACGTGGACGGAGAGTCGATGCGACTCAAGCGACTGGAATACAAATCTCGGCCCGGTGACCTGAAGATCTTCCTGCCACACCTGCCAGGTGAGTCGGACGCAGGATAGCGACGGCGAATAGTAGCGAATGACAACACCCGCCGGTGCATGCTGCACCGGCGGGTGTTTCAAACTGAGGAGCCGTCAGTCGCGATCGTGCATCGCGACGGTTCGGGTACGCTTACTTGCAGAACTGCTTCTTCTGCGCCGCGACGAAGGGACCGTACTGTGCAAGCGCCCCGAGGATTTGGCTGGCGGCCTGCGGGTTGACTGCACCACCCGCCGGCACATTGATCTGCGCAATGAAGAAGTGATCCTCAGCCATCTTCGCCAGCTCGCAACTCTTCTGCTTTGGTGCATCGTTCACTGCCGAGACGCCAATCGAATACCCAATCAGGCCGACCAGCAGCTTGGAGTTGGGTGACGGCGCAAGACTATCCGCCAGCTGGACGAACTTCAGCGCGCGCCCCAGCTCACGGCGGTTTTGTACCGGGAACGTTGCGCTCTTGGCCGAGTCCGGGATGGCCTTGAGCGAGTCCGCCAACTTCCGCAGCGTGTTGCCCTGCGATAGCGCGTACGTCGCGACAAATGCCGCCGAATCGGCGCCGCTCGCCACGGCCTGACGCAGCGCGACGAGAGCACTGTCAGGCTGCTTCATGTCCATGTACACCTGCGCGATGTTCACGTAGCCGCGCGGCACCTTTGGATTCACCTGGACGGCCTTGCGGTAGATCATTAGCGCCTGCGGCAACTGACCGGCATTCTTGAGCGCCTGCGCATAGAAGATCTGGAGGCCGGTGTTCGTCGGGAACTTGGCAACACCACGCGCCAGCGTTTCCGTGGACTTCTGCGCCTGGCTATCCGCCGCGTACGCGCCGGCCAACCGGGTGAAGAACAACGTATCGGTGACGACGGTATCCGTCTTCAGCAGCTCTTCGCCCGTGACGGT
>JBKJRV010000072.1:0-10940 GCA_046593115.1 Gemmatimonadaceae bacterium | reverse complement strand
TCATGGCGCTCCGCGTGAAAGGAGAAACGGCCGATGAGGTTGCCGGCGTGGCTCGCGCGCTGCGCTCGGCCATGGTGCCGCTCGAGGTGGCGGCTCCCGACGAGCTGGTGGATACGTGTGGAACGGGTGGGGGCGCGGTGCCGACCTTCAACATCTCAACCGCCGCCGCGCTGCTGGCGGCGGGTGCGGGCGTGCGGATCGCAAAGCATGGCAACCGCTCGTTCACGTCACGCTGCGGAAGTGCGGATGTGCTGGAGGCGCTGGGTATCCCCATCGACGCGCCTCCCGAACGCATGCAGCGCACCCTGCAGGATGCGGGCATTGTCTTCATGTTCGCGCCGGCCATGCATCCGGCCATGAAGCATGTGGGTCCCGTTCGACGCGAGCTCGCGATCCCCACGGTGATGAATATCGTGGGCCCGCTCGCGAATCCCGCGCGAGCCGGCCGTCAGCTCGTGGGTGTCTCGGAGATCCCTCGGCTCGCACTCCTCGCGAATGCGCTCGCGGTCCTCGGCACGACGCACGCGATGGTGGTGTACGGCGAACCGGGCATGGATGAGGTTTCCCCGCTTGGGACGACGCGTGTCCTGGAAGTGCGGGGTGGAACCGTTAGTGAGTGGACTATTGATCCGGCACGATTCGGCATTCGCGATGTCACCGTCGCGGAACTGGCGGGAAGCGAGCCGGCAGCGAATGCGCAGACTGTCCAGGACGTCTTGTCGGGTGGAGGGACGCCCGGTGGACGGGCATCGGTGCTGCTCAACGCCGCGGCCGCGATCTATCTGTCGGGACTGGCGCGATCGTATGACGAGGGATTTGAAGTGGCATCCGCGGCGCTGGCAGCGGGGAAGGGCGCCGCGGCGCTCGAGCGTCTCCGGGCCGCGAGCGCCGCGTGACGGTATTGCGTAGCCTCCCGATCGTAGTGCGCGCGGTGTTTGACCGCGCCGCTAGTAGCGGCGCAGCACTCCCACGACGATGCCCTGGATGCTGATGTCGTCCTCGTGGATGTACATGGGACTCATGGTCTCGTTTGCAGGCTGCAACCGGATTCGTCCGTCCTTCTCGCGATAAAACTTCTTCACCGTTGCCGAATTGCCGCCCAGCATGGCAATCACCATCTCGCCGTTGTCGGCGCGCTGCCGTTCGTTGACGACGACAAAATCGCCGTCGCGGATATGCTCGTCGATCATGGAGTTTCCGCGCACCCGCAGGCAATAATGATTGCCGCCACGCCGAACGAATCCTTCGGGCACCGTGACCGTCTCATTCGCCGTCAGCTCCTGGATAGGCACGCCGGCAGCCACGGCGCCAAGCAGCGGGAGCTCGACCGCCCGCGAAATGGTGTCGGACGGAAGAATCTCGATCGCGCGACTCTCATTGTAGGAGCGCTTGATGTAGCCCTTCCGCTCGAGGTTGCTGAGGTGCTCATGAACGGTGGCCAGCGAGTTATAATTAAATTGCGACGCGATCTCCTCGAAGCTGGGAGCGTAGCCATTGGCTTCGGAATACCCACTGAGAAAAGTCAGAATTTCGCGTTGGCGCTTGGTAAGCGGCATGGCTGGCTCCGTAGTAGTCACTTGCGACCGTCAAGTTTGTGATAAACCGAACAACCGCCGAATTGCACGATAGCCGAAGGATTCCCGAAGCGCAAGCAGTTTCTGACTGGACCGCACCCGCCGGCATGCTCGGCACGCTGATTGGGGAAGCGGGAGCTCGCGTGAGCGCGTTGCAGCCCAGGTCAGGAGAGCTCGAGCGAGCGAGTGCGGCCTCCAGGGTGCCGCCCGCCTTCGCTGACGCCTTCGCGACGGATCGCGTCGCGGTCATTGCAGAGATCAAGCGGCGTTCCCCCTCGAAGGGAGCGCTCAATGCCTCGCTCGCCGCGGAAACTCAGGCGGGTCGCTTTGAGCTGGGAGGAGCACGCGCGGTTTCCGTGCTCACCGAGTCGTCGCGCTTCGGGGGCAGCCTCGAGGACCTGCGGCATGCTCGAAGCGGCTGCTCCCTGCCACTCCTGCGCAAGGATTTCCTGGTTGATCCGCTCCAGCTGATGGAAGCGCGACTCTTTGGTGCGTCGGCGGTGCTGTTGATCGCCCGCGCGCTTCCGCCGAAAACGCTCTTCGCGCTCGCCCAACTTGCGCGGGAGCTGTCGCTGGAACCGCTCGTCGAAATTCGCGACGAACGAGAGCTCGACACGGCGCTCAACGCCGGTGCCATGTTCATCGGGGTCAACAGCCGCAACCTCGAGACGCTCGTCGTGGACCCGAAGATCTTTCAGACGCTCATCCCACGAATCCCTGCCGACCGCATCGCGATCGCCGAGAGCGGTCTCGGCACAGTGGCGGACGTCCGCGCGGTCGCGGACCTGGGCGCCGATGCGGTGCTCGTCGGTTCCGCGCTTTCCCTGGCCGGCGACCCGACGGATGCCCTCCGCATGATGACGGGCGTGGAGCGCCGCGGCCGTGGTTGAGATCAAGTTCTGCGGACTCACACGCGCCGAGGACGCCGCGGAGGCCGAACGACTGGGTGCCTCGTACCTGGGCGTCATCTTCGCCGGTGGTCCGCGCAACCTGACGATGGATCAGGCGGGCGTGGTGCTCGCGGGATCTCAACGGGCGCGCCGCGTCGGCGTGTTTGCGTCGGCCGATGTGCACCGCGTGGTCATCGTGGCGGAGGCTCTGCGCCTCAATGCGCTTCAGGTACAGGCGGACGCTGGTACGGAGGAAGTGGAACGCGTTCGCGAGGCGACCGGGCTGGAAGTGTGGCCAGTGATTCGCATTGCAGGATCGGTTCTTCCCGCGAACGCGGAAGACATCTTCTCCTGCGCCGACGCCGTCGTGCTCGACACCCGCGTGAGCGGCATGTTGGGCGGCAGCGGGAAAACGTTCGACTGGGCCGGTGTTGCACGGTCGCTTGAACCCTTGCGCGGCAAGGCGCGCATCGTGCTCGCCGGCGGACTCAATCCGGACAATATCGTCGACGCCATCTCGACCCTGTCGCCTGACATCGTCGACGTGTCCTCTGGTGTCGAGGCATCGCCCGGCATCAAGGATCATGACCGGATGCGACGCTTCGCGTCTGCGGTGCGTGGCGCGGCGGCGCTGTCCGCATGACGGTCGTGCGAGACGATCGCTTCGGCGCGTTTGGCGGACGCTACGTGCCCGAAACGCTGATCCCCGCGCTCGACGAGCTGGAAGCCGCGTTCGATTCGGCCATGCGCGACGAAAGCTTCCGCGCGGAGCTCGATATCCTGCTGCGCGATTTCGTCGGACGTCCCTCGCCGCTCGGTGATGCGCCGCGGCTCTCGGAGCGTGTGGGCGCGACCGTCTACCTCAAACGCGAAGACCTGAACCACACTGGCGCCCACAAGATCAATAACACCGTAGGGCAGGCGCTCCTCGCCCAGCGCATGGGGAAGCGGCGCATCATCGCCGAGACGGGTGCGGGGCAGCACGGGGTGGCAACGGCCACGGTGTGCGCGCGCTTCGGTCTGGAGTGCGTGGTCTACATGGGCGAGGAGGACATGCGGCGGCAGGCGCTCAACGTCTACCGCATGAAGCTGCTCGGCGCCACGGTCATCCCGGTAACCTCGGGCACTCGCACCCTGAAGGATGCGACGAGTGAGGCCATACGCGAATGGGTGTCGAGTGTCCGAGAAAGTCACTACATCATTGGCTCGGTGGTGGGGCCTGCGCCCTATCCCCGTATGGTGCGGGACTTTCAGGCCATTATCGGACAGGAGGCGCGGCGCCAGATGCTCGACCGCACCGGCAAACTCCCAGGGACGGTGGTGGCATGCGTGGGTGGCGGCTCGAACGCGATGGGAATTTTTCACGCGTTCGTTCCCGACCCCGGCGTGCGTCTGGTCGGCGTCGAGGCGGCAGGCAAGGGGCTGGACTCCGAGCATCATTCCGCGTCGCTTTCGCGCGGACGACCGGGTGTCCTGCATGGGGCACTGAGTTATCTGCTGCAGGATGACGGAGGGCAGGTGCACCCGGCCCACTCGATCTCCGCCGGTCTCGACTATCCGGGCGTTGGACCCGAACACTCCTTTCTGAAGGATTCGGGACGAGCGAGCTATGTGGCGGTGGGCGATAGCGAAGCGCTGGAGGGCTTCCGCCTGCTGTGCGAGCTCGAGGGCATTATCCCGGCACTCGAAACGTCGCACGCGGTCGCGTGGATAGACAGCCGGCGCGGGAAATGGGCGAGGGACGAGACAATTCTCTTGTGCCTCAGCGGGCGCGGGGATAAGGATGTAGCGCAAATCAACGCCATGAATATTTTGAATACGTGACTTCGACGACGCCGTCGACCGCTGTTCAGGAGCCAGAGCAGGCCGAGCCCCCGGTCTCGCCCGCTCTTGTCGAGGAGATGCTCAAGCTCCTCGTGAAGGCCGTCCGCGCCCACCAGCTGTACCTCCCCAACAACCCGATGTACCAGCGCGCGATCGATCTGTTGCGCACCTCGTTCACGCCCATCTGGGACCGGATTGACGAGCTGCCGCTCATTGTGACCGAGAGCGAGTTCAAGTGGAGCGGTCGCGCCGTGCACTCCGAGGATTCGAAGTCGGAAAGCCTGCCGTGGATCTTCTACAAGGACGGCGTGCGCGAGCTCCGTATGCTACGCGGATTCGAGACGACCGAGGCGGAAGGGCTCCTGGGCCTCGTGCAGCGGGCGCGCAACGCGACCCCGGAGGACGACGACCTGCTCAGCATGCTCTGGGAGAAGGATTTCGTGAATCTGCGGTACCGATTCGTCGATCTGGGGATGGAATCAGCTGCCGCGGTCGATAGTGCCATGCAGGAGGAGCCCCCTAAGGGGGTGGACCGCCAACAAGTCGAAGAAGAGGTGGAGGAGCAGAAGGCACAGGCCGGCATCGTCAGCCTCGATGATTTCGATTCCACGCTCTACTTCCTGGACGACGGCGAGGTGGAGTATCTGCGTTCGGAAGTACGGCGCGAGTATGAGATCGACATGCGGCGGAACATCGTGTCGACCATTCTCGACATTTACGAGCAGCAGTCAGATCCCGCCATCCGCGAAGAGGTGTCGGAGCTCGTCGATAATTTCATGCTGCACCTGCTCTCGGCCGGCCAGTTCAGCGCGGTCTCATTCCTGCTTCGCGAGGTGGGCGATGCGGCGCGGCGGGCCAAGGACATCACGCCGGACCAGCGAGCGAAGCTCACTGCCATTCCAGACCGGTTAAGCGCGCCCGAGGCGCTGTCGCAGCTCCTCCAATCGCTGGACGAATCCGAGCATCTTCCCCCGCAGGGCGAGCTGCTGGAGCTGTTCGAGCAGCTTCGCATGTCGGCGCTCGGGACGGTATTCGGCTGGGTGGGCAAGTTACAGAATACGAAGCTGCGGCCCATGCTCGAAGGCGCCGCGGAACGACTCGCGATGTCGAATACCGGCGAGCTGGTGAGGCTGATCTCGTCCACCGATCCCGCGGTCGCGATGGAAGCGATCCGTCGAGCCGGTGGGCTGAAGACGACCGCGGCCGTGACGCCGCTCGCCAAGGTAATGAGTGACCGGGATCCCACGCTGCGACAGGCGGCAGTGCATGCGCTCGCCGAGATCGGGTCACCCGGGGCGCTCCAGGTGCTGGAGAAGGGCACCGACGATGCGGATCGCGACGTGCGCGTTACCACGGTGCGTGCCTTTGCCGCGAAGAGCTACCGTCCGGCGCTCCCGAAGCTCGAGGCGGCGATCAAGGGCAAGGTGCTGCGCGAGGCCGATCTCACGGAGAAGATGGCGGTGTTCGAGGCCTACGGATCCCTGTGTGGCGATGCGGGCATTCCGTTGCTCGACGGCATCCTGAACGGGAGAGGCGGCTTGTTCGGCCGGAAAGAGGATCCCGAGGTGCGCGCGTGTGCCGCGATGGCGCTCGGCAAGGTGGCGTCACCGGGGGCGAGCGAAGTGTTGCGTCGCTCCTCAAATGAAAAGGAAGTGCTCGTTCGGAACGCGATCAGCCGCGCACTCAGCAGGCAGACGGCGTGACCCAGACGAAGACGCCGTCGCGCGCGTCGGTCGCAATGGCCAGCTTCTCGGAGATGGGAGGCGACTCCTACATCCGGCGAAGTGGACGCACGTTCATTCTTGCCTTCTACGGCGCATTGCGCGCGGTGAAGCTGTACCCGGTCGAGAACGCCGCGGTGACCAAGTCGCTCGACGATCTCACCCTCGTCGCCGGGGAGATCATTCGCCACGAGCACGAGCTGGAAGTCCGGGTGTCGGGCGAGTTCATCTTCCTCAATTCAACCCGGCTTCGCCTGGACCTCGAGAACTACGCCAGCTTCAGCCACATCCTCTCCGTATTTCGCGCAGCGTCCATTGGCGTGCTGACCGTGCATGAAGGCCCGACGGCCCGGGAATGGCTCGTGTTCGTGTCGGCGCTCCAGGCCTCGACACGGGAAGGCACCCCGCAGGCGCGCTTTCACCAGATCCTCGGCAAGCTGGAGCAGACAGGCGTTCGTGGATTCGAGATTGGTCCCCCCAACGAGTCGGACGAGGACGAGTTTCACGAGAAGGCGAAGGAAGCCGCGAAGCGCACGTATGCGCAGTCGGTCACGGTGACGAAGGATCTGATCAACTCGGTTCGCATGGGCAAGGGCGCGAACATCAAGAAGATCAAGCGCGTCGTGCAGTCGATCGTCGATCAGATTCTGAACGAGGAAACGTCGCTGGTGGGGCTCACCACCATCCGCGATTACGACGAGTACACGTTCACGCACAGCGTCAACGTCTGCATCATCTCGGTGGCGCTCGGCCGGCGTCTCGGCCTCACCAAGCTCCAGCTCTACGATCTGGGTCTTGCGGCGCTCTTTCACGATATCGGGAAGTCGCGCGTGCCCCTCGAGGTGTTGAACAAGCCGACCGGACTGAGCGATGCCGAGTGGCTCCAGATCGCGTCGCATCCGTGGCTTGGCGTGCTCGCGCTGTTCGGTGTGCGTGGCCAGCAGGAGCTGCCGTATCGGGCGATGATCGTCGCGTACGAACACCACATGAAGGCGGATCTCACTGGCTACCCGCGCAGCATTCGCCCACGCGTGCAAAGCATTTTCAGCAAGGTTGTTTCGGTTGCCGATGGCTTTGATGCTGCCACGTCGCGTCGCTCCTATCAGACCAATCCGCTCTCCCCCGCGGATGTACTCAAGGAGATGCGCGACAATCCAAGGCGCGGCATGGACCCGGTCGTGGTGAAGGCGTTCATCAACATGCTCGGCGTATACCCAGTGGGCACGTTCGTGGTGCTGGATTCATTCGAGCTTGCGATCGTCCACGCGCCCAACCCGAACGCGGAGAAGATGTCGCGGCCCATCGTTCGCATCGTGAGCGATGATCGCGGCATCGTTCTGCAGCCGGGCCTGCTATTCGATCTTGCGCAGCAGGACGCGTCGGGTAGCTATCTGAAGACGATCATCAAGACGGCCGACCCCGACCGATACGGCATTCGTGTCAGCGACTATTTCCTCTGATTCCATCAGCCGCTGCTTCACCGGTCTCCGGGAGCATCGGCGTCGCGCGCTCATTCCGTACATCACGGCCGGCTTCCCGACGCGTGCGCGGTCGCTCGAGCTTCTGAAGGGGCTGGCATCGGCGGGCGCCGATCTCGTCGAGGTCGGCGTTCCGTTTTCCGACCCGATGGCGGATGGCCCGATCATCCAGGCGAGCTCGCAGCGGGCACTCGAAGAGGGGATGACCTTCGAGGGAACCCTGGCGCTGATCGCCGAGGCCGAGGTAGCGATTCCGGTGGTGCTGTTCAGCTATCTCAATCCGCTCATCGCCGCGGGACCGAAGGCGCTCGAGCGCATCGCGGATGCCGGTGCGCACGGCGTGCTCGTCACCGATCTCCCGGTCGGCGCCGATCCTGACCGGGAGGCCTGGCTGGGCGGCGGACCGTTGAGCTTCATTCGGCTGGTCGCCCCCACGACGCCATCCGAGCGCATGACCGAGATCAGCCGCCACGGTTCCGGCTTCGTGTATGTCATCGCACGGATGGGCGTCACCGGCATTCGCGATGACCTGCCTCCCGACCTCCCGGATACCGTCGCTCGACTCCGCGCGGCGACGACACTGCCCGTCTGCGCCGGTTTTGGTATCTCCACTCCGCAGCAGGCACAGGCAGTCGCTCGTCTCGCCGATGGCGTCATTGTCGGAAGCGCGGTCGTTCGTGCCGCCGGCGAATCGGTGGAGGAAGCGCTGTCGCTCATTCGCGGGATGCGCACGGCGATGGACGCGCCCTGATGCAGCGATTCTGTCAGGCGTACTCGAATGCCATGGGCATCCTGGGTCTGCTGATGCTCGTTGCCGTCCTCGCCTTCGACCCGCGCTGGCTGCTTCAGATGTACGGTGTGCTCGCGGTCTTCGTGTTCGCGACGCTGATGCGCGGTTTCCAGATCCCGCTCACGAAGTACTCGGCGCTGAACCTGCTGGGTCTCGCGTCCGTGGCGGGGGCGTTTGTGATCGGCGCGCCCGCAACGGCGCTGGCAGTGTACTTCGCCATCATCGCCGCGGACTTCGTGATTCTCAGAAAGACGGCGGTCGTTGCGTTGATCAACGCCGGCCGGGAGACGATCGCGCTCGTGTCGGCGTACGGGTTCTACGCCGCGGCCCTGCACAACGGGCCCGGCAGTTCCCGCACGATTACCGCCGACATGCTGCCCGCGGCGGCGCTCTTTCTGCTGAGCTACTTCTTCATTACCCGGGCGCTCCAGTACTTCACGCTGATCTTCCGCTCCAAGCTGATGGCCGAAGAAAAGTCCATCATTCTCCGCTACGAAGTCGTGGCGTTCGGCGCAACCGTCATCGGCGTGTCGGTTGCGCTGCTGACCATCACCAACCTCGGACTTCGAGGTTGGCTGGTCGTCGCGCTGGTCATGGGACCGGCGGGACTGCTGCTGAAACGCATCCTCGAGGAATCCATTGCTGCAGAGGAGCTCAACAAGATCCACGCGATGGAGCAGGTGGTCGCTTCGGACGTGAGTCTGGGCGAGGCATTCCGGCAGATCGAGCGATACGTGCACAGGCTCGTGGATTGGCGGAATCTCAATATCTGGCGACTGCAACAGGGTGGCATGCGCCTGGTGTACCAGAGCGGGCAGGGCATGCTTGAGGTGCCGCTTGAGCCGGGCCCCGACGGCGCCCGGCTGCGCCGCCTTGCTCTCGACGGTGGACAACCCCTGCTCGTGACGGATGCACAGCGCGATGCCCGCGTGGAGAATGCGCGCCCCGACGGCCGAAGCATCGTGGTGATTCCGCTCCGATTCGGAGACCGGAATGTCGGCCTTGTCGAAATGAGTCATCACAAACGAGGGGCGTACACGCTGAAGGATGTCGCGGTCATTCGGCGCTTCGCCAATCAGCTCGCAACCACGCTGCACATCCACGACCTGCGCCAGCCGCTGCTGGAGGCCGTTACCCGGGTCAGCAACCAGCTGGAAACGTTGAATGAGTCGGCGCGCGCGCTGCGTGGCGGTGGCGAATCAGTCGCCCGCACCATCGGCGAAATCTCCCGTGGTATCTCGGAGGAGAGCGAGCAGCTCGGTCGCAGCCTCGACGTGACCAATGCACTCCATGAGGCCACCGCGGGCGTGGTGCGAGACGGGGGCAGCGCTGCCGCGGCCAGCCAGCAGGCGACATCGATTGCCTCCGAACATCGTGGCACCATCGGCACTGCGATCGAGCGTCTCGTCAGCGCCAAGGGCTTCGTCGCCGAAAGCGCCACGCAGATCGATGCGCTGTCCCAGACGACGAAGCGTATCACCGAGTTCATTGCCGTCATTCGCGAGCTGGCGGACCAGACGAACCTGCTCGCGGTGAACGCCGCGATTGAAGCCGCGCGTGCCGGTGACCGGGGGCAGGGATTTGCCGTAGTGGCGGGTGAGGTACGCAAGCTGGCGGAGCAGAGTGCGCGCGCTTCCGACGAGGCGGGCGACATCGTGCTCAACTTCGAAGAGCAGATGCGGCGGATCGCTTCACAAATGGATCGCGGGCAGCTCATGGTGCGCGACGTCGAAACGCTCTCGTCGTCCGCGCTAGGCGCGCTCGATTCCATCGTGACATCGACGGCATCGAGCTTCTCGCATGCGCAGCGCATTGCGTCGACGTCGCGCGACCAGGAGGTGGAGTTCGGCCGGCTTCGCGAACGCGTCGCGCGCATCGCGGAGATCTCGAATCGCAACCGCCTGGGCACCGAAGAAGTCCTGGCGAGCGCCAAGCATCAGGCGACGGCCCTGCGCGGACTGGAAGGTGCCACGCATGAGCTTCGCAGCGTGGCACTCTACCTCGGCGAGCTGACGCGCCGCATTACGAGCGTTGGATGAGCGACGAGGTCAGCCTTCGCGGCATGCGCTTCCATGCGCTGGTGGGCATTCTTCCACACGAGCGCGAGCTCCGGCAACCGCTCGAAGTGGATCTCACGCTGTCGATGGCAACGGCGATCGCGAGCGGGGAACTTCATCCTGAAAGTCGAATCGTGGACTACCGGACGCTGTATGACCTCGTGGCCGAGGAAGTCACTGGCGGGCACGTGGGCTACATCGAGCACGTCGCCACGCGAATCGCCGACCGCGTGCTCGCTGACTCGCGCATTGCGCGCGTGGCCATCACCGTGCGCAAACCGCACGTCGCGCTGCCGGGACCGCTGGCCTGTGCCGAGGTGCGCGTAGAGCGCACGCGCGGTGGCTGACGTGGCGTACATCGCGCTTGGATCGAACCTGGGCGACCGGGCAGGATACCTCAGCCGTGCGCGCACAGCATTGGCGGCGCTGTCCGATAGTCGCATTCTTGCGGAGTCCCACATCGAGGAGACGCCGCCACTCGGTCCCGTCGCCCAGTCGCCCTATCTCAACCAGATGATCGCCCTCCAAACGGCCCTCCCCCCGGACGTCCTTATGCTCGAGCTGCTGCGCATCGAGCGCGATGAAGGCCGGGTCCGTGGTGAGCGC
>JBKJRV010000025.1:0-2623 GCA_046593115.1 Gemmatimonadaceae bacterium | reverse complement strand
GTGCGCAAATCCCGTCCGCGAACCGCAGTGCGCGCAGAACGGCAGCATTGGGTCCACAACCTGCTTGCAGTGCGGACACTTGGCCGTTGGTGTGTTCACGCGCGTTGGGGGAACGAGGGATGCGACGGGTCGCGCGGCCATCACCGGCATGGCGCGCTCCGATCCCGGCGACGAGCTTCGTTCAGAAGGTGAATCAGTACTGGACACAGAATGCGCTGCGGACGCCGACATCGGCTTTCCACAATCGATACAGAACCGTGGGCTGCCTTCGTTGGCTCGTCCGCAGAACGCGCAGGAAATCACTCGGTGAGCCTCCATGCGGTTTTTTTCGGACCGAGATGCTCGAATATAGGAATGTGAGGAGAGACGGTCAATGAAGGCAGGAGTCACGGAAATCTGCGCCCGACACGGGGATGCGCGTCCGCGCAGTGCCGCGGCATCGCTCATTTGGGTGGTGTCGGCTATCAATATGACGATGGTTTCATGCAGCGCTCCACGCGCGGTGGTCACCTCTCCGGCACCGCTGCCGAGGGAGACATTGGTGGCGCCGCTCGCGCTCCCGCCGATACCGCTTGTAGACGGGCCGCTCAAGCCCATGGTGCGTTATCCATCGGAGGGGGCACTGATTCAGGCCCGCGATTCCAACTTTCTCTTCGGCACCATCGGAAACGGACGAGCCACGCTGACGATCAATGGTGACTCTGTGACCGTGGCGCCCAATGGAGGCTACCTCGCGTTTCTCCCGGTGCCGCCCGCGTCCGCCTCGCGCTACGACCTGGTTGCCGTGCTCGGACCCGACACCGTGCGCGCGTCTCACGCGGTGAGAGTCCTGCCGCCGCTCCCAGTGCTCGCCGATACGGGGAGGCTGGTGGTGGACAGCGGCAGCGTCGTCCCGCGCGAGCGCTTCTGGCTGCGCGATGAGGAGCTCGTTCGCGTGGCAATACGAGCCCCGTCCAACGTGACTGCGTGGGTGCGTACCGGCGACGGGATGTCCGTCCCCCTGGTGCGCGCGAGCGAGCGGCAGCCGAAAGTCGTCGCTATGGCCGACAGCGCCAGGGCCTCGCGGAATGCGTCCGGGGTTCTCTGGCAGGCGGACCTTCCCGCGCGAACATTGCGGCCCGCGCCCGCGCCCGCGGGGCGACTGCGCGACACCGGACGTGGAACAGAACTCCTCGTAACACGCGGAGCGGATACGGTGCGCTTCTCCCTCGTCACGCGGGACACCACAGCCGTCACGGGGCTCGTCATCCTCGGCGGCGACAGTTCGGCCGTGAGCGACACCGATCGCGTCGTCGCAGGCCGTTCCATTCCAGGCGGGACCACCAAGTGGCTTCTCTTGCCCGGCACCGTCGTCGAGGCAACCGGGCGAGTGGGCGCCATGGTGCGCGTGCGGCTCGATGCAATGATCGAGATTTGGGTAGAAGAAGCGTTTGTGCGGCCACTCGATGCCGGGGTGGCGCGTCCGCGTCGCACCGCGGGCGATGCTCGCGTCGTACCGGGGGAAGATTGGGCAGACCTCATTATCCCGATGAGTGAACGCCCCGCCTATTACGTAGAGCCGCAGGAACGTTCGCTCGTGCTCACCCTCTACGGAACGCAGGGAAACACCGAACACCTTCGATACCTCGGCAACGACAGTACCATCCGCGTGGTTCACTGGGAGCAGGTTGCCAGCGACCGTGCTCGCTACACCATCCACCTGGCACACGCACCGTTTGGTCACCTTGTGTTCTGGGAGCGCGGGGCGCTCGTCGTCCGTGTGCGCCGTCAACCGCCGATCAGCCGGCAGAGTCCGCTACGGGGGCTGCGCATTGTTGTCGACGCGGGACATCCACCGGCCGGAGCAACGGGGGTCACCGGATTGTACGAGGCTGTCCCGGTCCTCGCCGTTGCGGAAATAATGAGGACGATGCTCGAAGCGCGAGGCGCCACTGCCGTCATGACACGCACCACCGATCAGCCGCTTGCCCTCGGTGAGCGGCCGATCATCGCTCGGCGCGCTAACGGACATGCCTTCGTATCCATTCATCTGAACGCCTTCGGCGACGGCGTGAATCCGTTCGTGTCGCACGGCACCGGCACGTATTTCTATCACACCCACTCGGAGCCGCTCGCGCGCGCGATTCAGCGACGCATGGTCCTCCGCATGGGACTGCCCGACCTGGGCCGCTACCACGAGAGTTTTGCCGTAACGAGAAACCCCTACATGCCCGCTGTGCTGACCGAGGGTGCGTTCCTCATGTTCCCGGACCAGGAGAACGCGCTCAGAACGGAGCCGTTCCAGCGCGCCTATGCGGAGAGCATTGTGGAAGGTCTCGAAGACTATTTCCGGACTCTGGCGCCATGAGCCGCACAGCGGCGCCCGCCGCATTCGCACGCATTGCCGTGATTAGCCGCGCCGCGCCTGCCACGGTCGTACTCGCACGCGCCGCGCTCGTCGCACTGGTACTCGCGCTCGTCTCGAACTCGATGTTGGCGCAGGTAGTCCCGAATGGTCTGCCAGCGCGCATTCGGGACTACCTGCGCCGATATCGAGTTGGAGACGAGCGCGAGTACCAGTGCGACGAGCGCGGCGCGTGCGAGTACGACCGTGGCAGGCGCGGCGCGGCTAATCACGGCAATG
>JBKJRV010000331.1:0-4380 GCA_046593115.1 Gemmatimonadaceae bacterium | reverse complement strand
GTACGCGCACCAGCCAGTAGCGAGTCGCGAGCGGAATCGAGCGCCGTCACCGCCTGCTCGCGTGTCACCGATGGAAACTGACGGAGGAATTCGTCGAGCGTTTCGCCGCCCTCGAGGTAGTCGAATAGCGAGTGCGCCGGTACGCGCGTGCCGACAAAGACGGGGGTACCGCCAAGAATTCCGGGGTTACTGTGAACGCTGGCGGTTGGGTTCATGTCGAACGCCTGGTGAAAACCGAGAAAGGGCTCAGAAACCGCTCCGCAACCGAACTATAATGCTTTCACAGTAGATCCCGACAGGCGCTTCGCGCCTGCGGGATGACAAGTCAGTTGCCCCTTCCTGGGCTCGAACCAGGCCTCTTCTGGAGTAATGACGCCGTTGCTGAAAAGATGGCTGCGTTGATGACCGTCGAGTATCTGGCAGAGCGCGGGTCGCGGGGGAGCCGGCCAGCATCGAACGGGGTTTTATAGCTAGTTTACCAAATTATACTTGTTAGTAGGTATAACTTGCTATAAGTGGCTATATGGATCCCGTCAAAAACCCTTTTTCGCCTGGCGCTGGCTCGCCGCCTCCTGAACTCGTCGGACGCGATCCGATTCTTGAACAGGCAAGGATCCTGTTGGCGCGCATCAGAGCCAAACGATCCGACAAAAGCATGTTGCTCACCGGACTTCGAGGTGTCGGCAAGACCGTCCTGCTCAATGAGATCGAGCGACTGGCGATCGCCAACGGCTATCGAGTGCTCTCCATTGAAGCACACGACGATAAACCGCTCGGAGCGCTGATAGTGCCATATCTGCGGACGCTCCTGTTCGAGCTCAACCGGGTTGCTGGAGCAGGCGACAAGGTGAAGCGCGGGCTGGCCGTGCTCCGCAGCTTTATCGGTGGACTCAACATCAGTGTCGGTGAAGTGAATTTCGGACTCGATATTGATCCCGAGAGGGGCACCGCCGACAGTGGGAGTCTTGAAGTCGATCTTCCAAATTTGTTTGTCGCGATTGCGGAAGCGGCGGAGGAAAGGAAAAGCGCCGTAGCAATCCTGATCGATGAGATCCAGTACCTGAGTTCGGAAGAGCTGGGTGCGCTGATCATGGCGATGCACAAGGTTCAGCAACGACAGCTGCCGCTCGTGATGCTGGGAGCTGGCCTGCCTGTTCTTCCGGGACTCGCTGGTGAGTCGAAATCATATGCAGAACGCCTGTTCAGTTTCCCGGATGTGGGCGCGCTCACCGAGGAAGACACCGCGAAAGCACTTCAGGAGCCAGCGCAGGCAGCAGGAGTGAAGTTCGAAAATGCGGCCCTCAGGGAAGTATTCCGGCTCACGCGCGGATACCCGTATTTTCTTCAGGAGTGGGGCTACCAGGCGTGGAATCTTGCAGAAACCAGCCCGATCACGCTGAAAATCGTTCGAAACGCCACGGCAGCAGTGATTCCACGCCTCGCCGCCAACTTTTTTCCAGTCCGCTTTGATCGCCTTACACCGAGCGAGAAACATTTCCTGCGAGCGATGGCGCAGCTTGGCCCCGGCGCTCAGCGCACCGGCGACATCGCGGAGGCTTTGGGAGTTAAAGTGACAAGCCTTGGGCCGGTGCGCGCAAAGTTGATAAGGAAGGGGATGATTTACAGCCCTGCGCACGGCGACATGGCGTTCACTGTACCGCTGTTCGACGAGTTCATGATTCGAGCGATGCCGAAGTTGAAAGACGTCGGAAGTTGAAAGGTTGATTTGGCGCAACGGCAACGTAGAGTCGTGGTCGTGATGGTAAACGGGGACACGTAGTGGATCGGCGCCAGTCACGCGGTGAGGAAATCGCGAACAGCATCAGCCACGGCGTCGGGCTGGCGCTGGCACTCGCGGGCGCTCCGGTTCTGATCGTGTCGGCTGCTCGACACGGCACACCCATGAACGTCGTCGGACTCGCCTACACCGGTGGCGTGGCCTTCTACGTGAGGGATGGCCTGCGGTATCGCCACTTTCTGTGGCATTTGTGTGTGCTGGGTGGAACCGCATGTCATTACTTCGCGGTCCTCGAGTACGCGTGGTAAGGAGGCGGTCAAAAGTATTTTCGCGGGGCCTGGGCGCCGCGCGTTACTGAATCTGCGGTTTTTGCGCCTGACGGAAAGGGTGCCATTCGCGCATGTTCTGTGGGCGCGCATCCAGTACCGCCTGCGTCATGAAGCTCGACGCTCCCACCTGCGACGAAGATAGATGGCTCAATCCGACGCCCCGAGTGCCGAGCTGCTCCTCCCACCGGAATCGTTGCGGACGCACCTCGCCGACCGCTACACCATCCTGCGCCTGCTCGGCAGCGGCGGGATGGCAACCGTGTGGCTCGCCGAGGACATCCGCCACAAGCGCCAGGTCGCGATCAAGGTGCTGCACCCCGAGCTCTCGGCGGTGATCGGCCCCGAGAGATTCCTGGCCGAGATCGAGCTCACGGCGCGGCTGCAGCACCCGCACGTGCTCCCCCTGTTCGACAGCGGCGCGGCGGCGGGGCTGCTGTACTACGTCATGCCCTTCGTGGATGGTGAGACGCTGCGCGACCGGCTCGAGCGCGAGCGCCAGCTGCCCATCGACGACGCCCTGCGCATCGCGCGCGAGGTCGCCGACGCGCTGGGGTACGCGCACGGCGTCGGTGTCGTGCATCGCGACGTGAAACCGGAGAATATCCTGCTGCACGGCGGCCATGCGCTTGTCGCCGACTTCGGCATCGCCATCGCCGTCACGCGTGCCGGCGGACAGCGCATCACGCAGACAGGGATGTCGCTTGGCACGCCGCACTACATGGCGCCCGAGCAGGCGATGGGGGAGAAGACGATTGACGCGCGCGCCGACGTCTACGCGCTTGGCGCCGTGACGTACGAGATGCTCGCGGGCGAGCCGCCGTTCACCGGCCCGTCCACGCAGGCGATCATCGCGAAGATGCTGACGGAGCGCCCCACAGCGCTGCGCAGCGTGCGCGATACCGTGCCGGTTGCTGTGGACGCGGCCGTTGCCAGGGCGCTCGCGAAGCTTCCTGCCGACCGGTTCAGCAGCACCTCCGCGTTCGCCGCCGCATTGGCGTCCGGTCACTCGTTCGACGACGCACCATCGAGCGGAGCGCGCGGGATCGCGCGTGTTCGCCCGCGGCGCACGCGCGAGCTCGTGGCCGGCGGCGCGCTGCTCCTCGCTGCGGGCGTGGCGATCGGCGTCGCAGCACGCGGGGCGGGTGACGATCGGCCGCGTGGCGAAGCGGTTGCGCCCGTGGAGCTCGACTTCGCCGGGGTGTCGGATGGCGAAGACGGCGCATGGATCACCATCTCCCGCGACGGACGTCTCGTCGCGACGAACGGTAGTGATTCGCTCGGACGGCCGACGATCGTGGTGCGGAGCCTTGCAGAGGCGCGGCTCGTTCCCGTGCCGGGGGCTGAACGTGCAAGTGCGCCCGCCATCTCGCCGGATGGGCGCTGGATCGCCTACGTAGGTGGGCAGTACGAGCTGCGAAGGATCCCGACAGAGGGGGGCCGCTCCGAGGCGATCACGCAGGCAACCGGCAACCAGCTGGCGTGGGTGGGAGAGGACTCCATCGTCTTCCGGCAGCGCATCGATGGCGGTATCGCACTCGTCGCCGCCCGGGGTGGCCCGGTGCGAGTCCTCACGCGCCGTGACTCCACGGAGTTCGGCCACTTCCTCCCGTCGCTCGTTCCGGGTACGCGGCTCCTGCTCTTCTGCGCACTGACGACGCCATTCGAGCGCACGCACGTGGACGTCGTGGACCTCGACAACGGGAAGCGAACGCGCCTGCTCGACGCCGCCTGCGTGGCGCAGGCGACCCCCACGGGCGAGCTGCTCTTTCTGCGCGACAACGCGCTGTGGAGCGTCCGGTTCGACGCGAAGCGTCGCGCGGTGTCGGGCGAGCCGAGGCGGCTCGTGAACGACGTGTACCACGACCCGCCGTCGCCGGCCCGCTCGTTCAGTCTGTCGGAGAACGGCACGCTCGTCTACCAGCGTGCGTCCGCCTGGCGCGCCCCGCGACGCCTCGTGATGCGGCGCCGCGACGGACGTACCGAGCCACTGCTCGCTACCACGGGCACCTTCATGGAACCTCGCCTGTCTCCCGACGGGCGATCCGTGCTGCTCACGATCGAGGCCGCGAACAAGGAGCTCTGGCTCGCGGACCTTCAGCGCCGGGCCATGACACCGATCGTGAAGTCGCATGGTGCGGCGTTCGGTGCTGTCTGGTTCCCCGACGGGCGGCGGTTCGCGTACGTCCGCGAGGTGATCGCCTACGACATCTGGCTCGGCAGCATCGATGGCGACCGCCGCGACACCGCGCTCCTGACCTCCATGGGGGACAAGCACGTGAACGCGGTGTCGGAGACGGCCACACGCTCTGGATC
>JBKJRV010000466.1:0-15484 GCA_046593115.1 Gemmatimonadaceae bacterium | reverse complement strand
CCTCGGAAGCAGCATTGCGCGCCATCGAAACGTTTTCGCAGGGCGCCTTCAAGCTCGAGCTGCTCGGTGTCAAGCTCATTCGTGCGTTCGACTCGAACGTGATCATCGTCGCCATTTCGGTCATCAAGGCAGACGGTGCCGTTCGTCTCCTCGGGTGCACGCTCGCCGAGCGAGATCCTCTGCACGGCTCGGTGATCGCGGTTCTCCACGCCACCAACCGACTACTCGGCAATCTGATCGCTACCCGCTGACGCCTCGCGGTGGCATGCGCAGTATAGCCGAGCCTCCAGGGACGCGATCAAACGCGCGGACCCTCAGGCGGCGTCACGGTGTACCGCGAACATCGGCGTGAACCCTACCTGCCACTCGCAATCATGAGGCATTCACTGTGAAGGCAGTTGCACTTCTGTTTCTGGTGTCCATAGCCGCCGGATGTGCGCGGACTGGTGGATCCGGGCGGTCACCTGCGCCAGTGGCGATCCCGGTGCCAGTGCCGGCGCCCGCCCCCACCGAGTCGGCTGGACCTCCAGTGGTGGAGAGCGCACCCGGAGCGGGGAACACCGATACCGTTTCGCGGAGCGATGTCACGCGCGAGGCCGCGAAAGTGTTCGGTGATACCATGGCAACGGCGATCGTCGTCGAAGCGGATTCCGGTGGTGCTGCGTCCAAAATCACGTGGGATATCGACGTGCGCTCCTACGAAACGAAGGAGCGCGTCGAATACTGGGTACAACTCTTCAGTGTTCAGGCCAAACAGAGAATCGAAGAGCGACTGTCACAGGGATCACGCTACGATGCGATGATCCGGTCCAAGCTGCGCGCGGCGGGGCTGCCGGAAGACATGATTTATCTCTCGCTGATCGAGAGCGGATTCAATCCCCATGCGTATTCCCGAGCGGCTGCCGTCGGACTCTGGCAGTTCATGACGCCGACTGCGCGCGGTTCCGGGCTGCGGGTAGACTGGTGGGTCGACGAGCGACGCGACCCGGTTCGCTCTACCGATGCTGCCATGAAGTTCATCAACTACCTGAAGAACCAGTTCGGATCGCTGTACGTCGCCGCGGCCGCGTACAACGGCGGCCCCGGACGCATGGCCCGCGGCCTCAAGAAGTTCGAGGATGAGTTGGAGGGTGTGACCGGGGATGACGTGTTCTTCGCGCTGGCGGAGCAGAAGTACCTGCCGGCCGAGACCAAGGATTATGTGCCGAAGCTCATTGCAGCGGCGCTGGTCGGCAAGAATCCCGAACGCTACGGGATGACAGTCACCCGGCTCCCGCCCTTCACGTACGACAGCGTCATGGTGCCCGCTTCGACGCCAATGGCTGCCGTGGCGAAGGCCGCTGGTGTGACGCTCGCGCAGATCAGGGAGCTGAACACCCACATTCTGCGCGGCGTGACTCCGCCCACCGGTGCGATACAGGTGCGTCTGCCCCTGAGCGCGGGGACCGTCTTCGACTCGGGATTTCGATCACTCGACTCCACGGATCTACGGGCGTACCGCAAGGCGATGGCTGGGAAGAAGCAGACGCTCGAGTCCGTGGCCGGCGCTCACGGGATGACGGCGAAGCAGTTAGGCTGGTACAATCCCAAGCTGCCCGTTGGCAGGAAGGGCCGTCTCCGGCCAGGTCAGATGCTTCGCGTCCCTTCGCCGGCTGTCCTGATGGCGGCTCTCGACGTGCCTGACCCGGAAATCGCAAGATTCTCCAGCAGCAGCAAGTCCCGGATCCACATCGTCAAACGTGGCGAGAATCTCAGTACCCTGGCAAGAAAGTACAAGACGACGGTGGGGGCGATCATGCGGAGAAACGGCCTCAGAAAGCCCATGATCTTTGCCGGTCAGCAACTCGCCGTCAGCGGGAGCGCGAAAGCCAAAGCCCCCGCGCGGAAGCCGAAATCCGCTGCCTCGAAGCCTTCCGCCGGGAAGGCCTCCGGCTCCAAGACGACGGCTCCGAACAAGACCTCCGTCAGGAAAACGACGGCTGCGAAAAGGCCCCCCGCCTCGACCTCAAAAACCACCGGGCAAAAAAAGAAGGGAGCGCCGTAGCGCTCCCTTCTTTACACGGACTGGATCGACTAGTCGACCGTCCCCTTTCCCTTGAAGCCCTCGGTGACCTTCCGGTCGTAACCATTGGTCGGGTCAAAGCCCATCTGGCGGAGTGACTCGACCGCCGCAGGACCCCTGTTGTAGGCGAGGAGTGCGAGCTTGACGTTGCCGTCGTACCGACCAAGCAGCGTGTGAAGGTACCGAAACCCGATGCGGAGGTTGGCTTTCCGCTCATAGGCCTCGGCCCGGGAGATACCAGGCTCGATTTCGGCCGCCGTTGGCAGCATGAGCTGGGTCAGCCCAATGGCGCCGACCGGACTAGTGGCCTTCTCGATGAAGTTGCTCTCCACCTGTACGAGGCGGAACGCCAGTTCGGGCTCGATGCCTTCGGCCAGCGCGATATCGAAAATGGCCTGAGCGAGATCTGCTCCAATTTTGTAGCGACTGGAATAGTAGATCACCTTATTGGCACGCTCGAGCTGGGCGGTTGCCAGGTCCAGCTCGCCCTTCATCGAATCGAGTTGAGCGCGATCGGTCCGCTTGTCTTCGCTGATGCCAAACGCGAAACGGGAAGGCTCTGCGCTCGCCTCGGTGGCCTTACGGCTGCCGATAAATGCAAACAGAAGGGCCAGGACACCACCCAGAACAGCGAACTTCTTTATTCTCGCGCGACGACGCAATGCATCGCCAGCGTAAACATACGTGCTTTTGGTGGTTCGCATAAGTGCCATCACAGCAAAGGGTTATGGCGCTAGTGCCGGACCTGTTCCGACCGGTCGACAGATATTAAAGCAACCGCTGTGCCAACCTCAGCGATTCCAGTCACCGCTGAGCCCGCCAGTCTTTGAGACTAAAGCTATATCGGTGATCACCATTTGCCTATCGGACGATTTTGCCATATCGTAAATCGTTATGAGGGCTACACTTACGGCCACTATTGCCTCCATTTCGACTCCCGTTTTGCCTACTGTGGCTGACTCCGCTTCCACTCTAATACCGGGAAGTGCGTCATCCGGTACCAGTCTCATCCGTACGTCAGTGAGCGGTAAAGAATGACACAAGGGTATGAGCTCAGCGGTGCGCTTCGCGGCCATGATACCTGCAACTCGTGCTACGGCAAGGACATCGCCCTTCTCGACGGTATTTGTGCGTATTGCGGCAAGTGTCGCGGTACTCATCAAAATGCTGCCCCGCGCCACCGCCCGGCGGACGGTATCACCCTTTGAGGTAACGTCTACCATTCGGGCGGATCCGTCCGCATCCACATGCGAGAGCCTGGTCATTGAAGGTCCGGGGCAATGTTCATGAGCATGACCGCAGTCAGAAGCTGCGGATTGGCGTTGCCGGTCGTCTGTTCCTTGGTACGCTCTACCTCCGTTATCGCGTGGGTGATCCGAAGGGCCGAACTCTCGTCACCCCGCTGTACCGCGGAACGCAGCCGGTCGTGGAGAAGCCGACTTAGCGCATCCAGCGAATCGGCATAACCACCTCGAGCTTTTGAAGTGCCCTGGGCCATCGCGAGCCGGATCAGTTCGGCGCGCCGAGAGCCGCTGGCGGCCGCCAGAAGCTTCTTGGCCTGGCTGTACGCTTCTGCCTGGGCGTTACCGCCGAACAGCCTCCCGGGCGCGCCGGCCGCCAGAACAACCCGTTCGTCGACTGACGGAGGGGCATCTTCCTCATTCAGGGCGGCAACGACCTGCGTGTCGGCCAGAAATGCACGTAGCTCAAGGTCCGAAACCGGTGGTACTCGAATCCCCGAGACACGAGATCGAATAGTCGGAATGAGTGCACCCACCTCGCTCGACGTAAGGATGATCGTTGTGTCGGCCGGAGGCTCCTCGAGAATCTTGAGGAACGCCCCAGCGGCATCCTCAGACCCCTCGCGCGGAACCATGCGTTCGGCGTCCCCGACGATGAACACTTTCCGCTTGCCCATTGCCGGTGCCATGGACGCGGTCTGGACGATGGCGCGAATCGACGCGACGAAAATTCCCTCGGTGCCCGAGGGAGCCGGGTAGAGGCCGCCCCGGGTCACCCTCTCGGCGATCGCATCTCGAAGGTCTTCGCGGATCTCGGCTGGTGAGGCGTTGGAGTCCTTGAGGCGCGGCCGGGGAAAGAACCAGTGCAGATCGGGGTGGGTAACGTCGCGCACGTAGCGGCACGGCCGGCAGCCCTCACACGGTCCCTCTCCCTTTTCGCACAGGAGTAGCTGCGCAATCCAGAGCGCGAGCCGCTGCTTACCCACGCCAGCCGGTCCGTACAGCAGCAGGCTCGAAGGTAGTGCTCCGCGTGCGAGGCTGCCCTGAATTGTGGATCTGAGCTCGGCATGGCCGTAGAGCGGTACGATGGGCACCCGGTGAATATGCCGACCGGGTGGACTGCAGTGGAAGCGCTGACGGCTGATCCACCGGGCCTTGGAAGCTGTTGGCTCAGCCTCGGGTCTGTGGGAGACGCAGCGGTGTTCGATCAAGCAGCGCTGGATAGAGCCAGAACTCGTCGCCGTCATACCAGAAGATCGCGAGCTGGTCGAATTCCCTCGCAAGGTGCACGGCGTCGTCGCGATCGACCAGGAGGGCAACTGAGTGCTCCCGATGCGAGCCGTCGGGTGAAACCCCGTCCACCCGGACGAAGTGCTGCTGGCGCGCTTCGAGCAGCGTGGCGAGGGCGGCCATCCGTTTCAAGTTGCGCTGATCCAGTGTGGCCCCATCCTGCTCACCCGCCACATCCGCTGCGTTGAGCCCGCATGGATTCTCCGCCGTGAGAACGGCGAACGGCTGGTCGAGGCCGAGGTCACGCAGGAGGTCGCGATCACGCTGGACGAGCGGCTGTCGCAGGTCGATGGCGGCGGCATCGCACTCGGGAAACTCGAGGAGCGTGTGCGGATAGGTGCGCCAGGCATCCTCGTGCCGGTCGGGTATGTCGCCAGAGGTCACTGGCGCACAGATTCAGTCATGTCCCTCATACTGGCGACTCCGATGGGATTCCTGAAATTTGCGCCCCTGCGACTGGCGTTACTTATGGTCGTTACCGTCACCATGGTCCACGCGCAAGCGAAACCGCGGGCTCGGGCGCTGGGAGTGGCGCCCGGTATCTTCGCTGCCGGTGCGTTGAATGCGATCACCGACGTGCGTGGGGTGCTCGTTGGCCATCACACGGTGAGTCTCGGAGACTCGGTGCGTACCGGCATTACCGCGGTCCTTCCCCACGCGGGCAATCTGTATCGGGACCGCGTGCCGGCGGCCTTGCATGTGTTCAACGGATTTGGAAAGCTGCTTGGCGCGACGCAGCTGAGGGAGCTTGGCGAGCTCGAGACACCGATTCTCCTGACCTGCACACTGTGCATCTGGCGCGCCGGGGACGCGATGGCCGAATGGATGCTCGAGCAGCCGGACATGGCGGATGTGCGCTCGATCAATCCGGTAGTCGGAGAAACCAACGATGGTTCGTTGAATGCAAGCCGGAAACGGCCCATCGATGCGGCAGCCGTCAGAGCCGCCCTCACCGGGGCCAGCAGCGGCATGGTGGAAGAGGGGAGTGTGGGCGCCGGGACGGGAACGGTCGCGTTCGGCTGGAAGGGAGGTATCGGTACTTCATCGCGCGTTCTGCCGGGGTCACTGGGACGGTGGACCATTGGCGTCCTGGTGCAGAGCAACTTTGGCGGTGTGTTGCAAATCCTTGGCGCCCCAATCGGCGAAGCACTGGGGCAGCACGCATTCGCAAACGACGTCGGCGCTCGGCGTGGGGACGGGTCTATCATGATCGTCGTCGCGACCGACGCGCCGTTGTCAGATCGGAATCTCGAACGGCTCGCGTCGCGGGCCGTGCTTGGCCTTGCGCGGACGGGATCGTCGGGTTCCAACGGATCGGGAGACTACGTGATCGCGTTTTCCACGTCCGACAGCGTGCGGCGCCGCTTCGATGCGCCGCGACTGACTACCAGCGAGCTGTCGAACAATGAAATGTCAGGACTGTTTCAAGCTGTCGCGGAAGCCACCGAGGAGGCGATCTACAACTCGATGTTCGCGGCTACCACCACCACCGTCAGGCAGCGCACCGTTTCGGCGCTGCCAATGGATCGCGTGCGCGCGCTGCTGCTGAAGTATCGCGTGAGCGAGCGGTAATACCAGGTTGCGGCACGCTTTCTGATGATCGGGGGCAGCCAGAGTCGTTCGTGACACGTAAGCGGAGAGGCACATGGAGTTTGGACTTCGAGGTCGGAAAATCGCCGTGCTCGCGGGGAGCGGGATCCATCGGGATGAGATGGAGGAGTCGTGGAAGGCTTTGGAAGACGCGGGCGCCGAGCTCCATTTGCTGTCGGCCAACGATGGAGAACTCACATTGGCGGGATGCGCGAGCGATGCGCGTGCCTACAAGGTGCATTGCACCGTGGATCAGGCGAACCCCGACACATACGTCGCCCTCCTGTTGCCTGGCGGGGATGTCTCGGCCCTCATCGGCAACGAGAAGGCGACAGCCTTTGTTCGCGCCATGATGGAGGGTGACAAGCCCGTTGCCGCCGTCGGGACCGGGGCCGCGATGCTCATCGCGGCGAATGCCGTGCGAGGGCGCACGCTGTCGGCCGATCCCTCGCTGCGTGAACAGATCGACGGGGCGGGGGGAAGCTGGGTGGAGAAGTCCATTCAGATAGACCAGAAGCTGTTCACGAGCGCGAGTGGGAGCGCTATCCCGGCGCTGGGCAAGCGACTGGCAACCGAGTTCGCCAACAAGCTCGATTCGACGAAGGTGGATCAACTTTCCCAGCAATCATTTCCTGCCAGCGACCCGCCGCCGGGTCCTGGCTCGATTGGCGCTGCCAGTTCGTCCACCAGAGCGCGCGATCAAGGATGACTTTATAAGACAAAGTACTTGACAGCGGTTGGTCATCGCGCCATTTTCACCTCATGGTGACCCCACTCCGCGCCCAGCAGGAGGCGCCGCCCGCACTGCAGGATCGGGCGATCGACAATCTTCGCTATATCCGCGAGACCATGGAGCGGGCCGGGGAGTTCACCGCCGTCTCCGGGTGGGGAGAGGTCGTCATTGGCGTCACCGCGCTGGTCGCAGCGGCGATTGCTTCGCGACAAACCGATACCAGCGCATGGGTGCTGACCTGGCTGGCTGAAGCAGTGCTGTCGGTCGTGATCGCGGGCTTTGCCATGACCCGGAAATCGCGAGCGGCGGATGTGCCCCTGTTCAACGGGCCGGGACGCAAGTTCGTGCTGAGCTTCCTGCCGCCCATGGCGGTAGGGGTGCTGTTGACGATCGTGTTGTTTCGTTCCGGGGAATTGTGGGCGCTTCCGGGGGTGTGGCTGCTCCTCTACGGGACGGCCGTGATGACCGGCGGCGCATTCTCGGTGCGGATCGTCCCGGTCATGGGCGCGTGTTTCATCGTGCTGGGCGCCATCGCGCTATTCACGCCGAGCGTCGCGCAGGACTGGTTGATGGCTGCAGGGTTTGGGGTGGTGCACATCGTGTTCGGATTCCTGATTGCGAGGAGGTATGGTGGCTAAGCACAACGCGGTGCCTGACGACCAGGAGAGCGCCCCGCGCGCCGTTGCCGGCAAACTGCGCGGTGTGAAGGGTCGCGATGCCGAGAGCGGGCCGCTGGATCTCGATCGGCTGATTCACGAGCGGATGCGACTGGGGATCGTCAGCGCGCTCGCCGTCAACGATACCCTGAGTTTCAACGATCTCAAGAAGTTGATGAAGACCACCGACGGCAACCTCAGCGTGCACGCGCGCAAGCTGGAAGAGGCGCACTACGTGGCCTGTACCAAGTCGTTCGAGGGGCGCGTGCCCCGGACGCAGTATCGCCTCACCGCCGTTGGCCGCCGCGCACTCGAGCGCTACCTGGATCACATGGAAGCGCTCATTCGGGCAACTCGCGATCGCTGATTTTTTTTTCGCCAGAATTCTTTATGAAACAGAGAACTTTTCCGTCACCCGCCAGCGGCATTCACGTCGCCATCATCATGGATGGCAACGGTCGCTGGGCACGCGCCCGGGGGCTGCCGCGGGCGGCAGGGCACAGCCAGGGCGCACGCACGGTGAACACCATCGTCCAGTCAGCCCCCGCGGCCGGTGTCGGCATTCTGACACTCTACGCGTTCTCGTCCGACAACTGGCAGCGTCCGGAGCGCGAGGTCACGGCGCTCATGCACCTGTTTCACCGCTACCTGCGTCGCGAGACCAGCACGTGCGTCGAACGTGGCGTCCGGCTGCGTATCATTGGCCGTCGTGACCGGCTCTCGCCGTCGCTGTTGAAAGCCATCGAGGGCGCTGAAGACGCGACTGCCAGCGGCACGACGCTCACGTTGCGTGTCGCCATCGATTATTCCGCTCGCGACGCCATCGTGCGTGCCGCCGCGCGGATCGCGGCGGCTGAATGCGCGACGCGAGCGGCGTTCGCGACGGCACTGGCTCGTGAGAACGGGGAAGGGGAGTGTGTCCCCGATGTCGATCTGCTCATCAGAACCGGGGGAGAGCAGCGCCTGAGCGACTTTCTCCTGTGGGAGTGCGCCTACGCCGAACTTTTCTTCAGCGGACGCATGTGGCCGGACTTCTCCACCTCCGACCTTACGGACGCGGTGCGCGAATTCTCGGGTCGTGAGCGGCGGTTTGGCGGATTGCTGGAGGTGGCGGGATAGCGTCCTAATGACATCGGGGGGACCGTCCCGATCCCGTCTCCACTTGACGTGCTGCGCCGCCGGTGAATCATTGGCCGGTGATCTTTTCCGAACTCTACGCCCGTTGGACACGACCCGGTGGGTCTCATAGCGCACGAATCCGCGTGAACCCGTGACCGCACCAGTCGCACCGCAGCCGCGCTTTCCGATGGTCGGCCGATCCGCCGAGCTCGAGATGGTGACGGCGTTGCTGGAGCAGGCAGAGCAGGGCCGCGGCGGAACCCTGATCCTGTCGGGCGACGGCGGGGTGGGCAAGACGCGCCTCGCCAACGCTGCCGCGGATCGGGCTCGCCAGCGCGGGTGGTCTGTCGCCATTGGTCGCGCATATCCGGTGGAGACGGGTGTGCCTCATGCGGCGTTCGCCGACGCCCTGCTGCCGCTGCTGCGGAAGCTGGAGCCCTCGGCGCTCACGACGCTCACGCGCGGCGGGTATGGCGAGCTCGTGAGCCTGTTTCCGGCGCTCGCAACGCCCGGCAATGAGCGCGGGAGCACATCCCAGCGCGGTGATTCTGCCGAGGTGAAGACGAGACTGCTGTGGAATTTCTCGCAGTTCCTCGCGCGTCTCGCGGCCAAGCAGCCGCTCCTCCTCGTCCTGGAGAATCTTCACTGGGCGGACGCGTCCTCCCTGGAACTGCTGCATTTCACTGCCCGACAGATTCCGACGGCACGCGTCGCGTTCCTGTGCACCTATAATCCCGCCGAGCGCGATAATAATCCCACACTCCGGGCCACAGAGCAGTCACTGGTGTCTCTCGGATGCGCACGCTCGGTAATGATCGCACCGCTGTCACGAGTTGCCGTTGACGAGATGGTGAGAGCGGTCTTTGGCGTCGATGAAGCCGTGACGCGTGAATTCTCGGCGCTGCTGTTTGGGTGGACGCGAGGCAATCCCTTCTTCGTGGACGAAACGCTCAAGGGACTGATCGATGCGGGACGTCTGCGCCAGGTGGGCGGTACGTGGATCGGCTGGGAGATCGACACACTGGAATTGCCGCGTTCCATCCGCGATGCCGTCCTCGGACGCCTTGCGCGCCTGTCCCCGGCGGCTCGATCGGTAGCGGATCTGACCGCCGTTGTCGGAACGCGCGCCACGCACGAAATGCTGGGCGCGATGAGCAACCTGGATGAGCGCGGATTGCTCGAGGCGCTCGATGAGTTACGCAGTCAGCGCATTCTCGTTGAGCAGACGGACGGCGACGAAGTACAGTATGACTTCGAGCATCCCATCCTGCGCGACACTCTCTATTCGGAACTCGGCCGCGCCCGAGCACGTCTGCATCATTCGACGGTCGCGGAATCACTCGAGCGCTTCCACGGACCGCGCGCGCTCCAGCATGCTGACGAGCTCGCGTATCACTTCGAGCGCGCAGGTGCCCGCCAACTCTCCGCGAAAGCGGTAAAATATCTGACTGCCGCCGGCCGGATGGCACTAGCGAAGCAGGCGAATCGCGAGGCCGCGAATTACCTCACCGCGGCCCTCGAGCGAATGGATCAGGACGACCCGCAGGCGCTGGCCGATCCTGCTCTGGTGGAAGAGCTGGCGCGCGCGCGCCAGCGGCTCGGCGAGTACGACGTCGCGATGGCCCTGCTGGAACGCGCGCGCGACGATGCCGTTCGCGCGAAGGATGCCGGCAAGCTCGCGGCGGTCGAGCGCCGGCTTGGGCTCGCCTGCTACTGGACGGCGCGCTTTCCCGAAGCGCTCGAGCATTATGAGGCCGGACTTGCGGCCGCTCGCGATGCGGGAGACGACTCGCTCTACGCACGCCTGCAGCTCAACAAGGGTATTTGCCTCCAGGAGCTGGGTCGTCCGCTCGAAGCGAGGAAGGAAGTGGAAGGGGCGTTGGCCATCGCGGACCGTCTTGGCGATGATGGGTTGCGCGCCCGGGTGCAACGCTCGCTGCTGCTGCTCTACCTGTGGACCGGACCCGCCGACGTCGCACGTGAGCACGGCGTGCGAGCCATCGCGCTCGCCGAGGCGGCAGGGCACCGTCCGGTGGCCTTTCAGGCCCACTGGGCAATGGCGATGCTCGGCGGTCTCACCGGCGATTCGACTGCGACGAAACGGCACATCCTCGAGGCGGAGCGCATTGCGGAGGAGCTGCGCTCCCCGGTGCTTCGCATTTGGACTGCCGAGATCTCCATCGAGTATGCCTCGTTCACGGGTGACTGGGACGCCGGCATCGCACTGGCGGAACGGACCATTTCCATGGCCCGCGGCCTTGGGCGAACTCTGGTGCCGCGGTTGCTGGTCTGGTGCGCGATCATGTATCTCGGGCGCGGCGATCTCGAACGCGCCCGGAAGTATATCGAGGAGGCGTGGCAGCTGTCGGGAGCGGCCGACGCAGGGGACCGGGGAATCGACGTCCACACCGTGGTCCCGGCACACACCGGACTGGCCGTCTACCATCTCGCGATGGGCAACTACGAAGAATCGGTGCGGATCGGGAAGGCCGGTCTGGCGATCGCCGACAGCACCGGCTACGTGGTCTGGGCCATTCACCGTTTATTGCCGACGATCGCCGAAGCCTCGCTGTGGGCCAACGATCTGGCCGGCGCGGCGTGGATCGGCAAGCGACTACGCCGGGACTCCGAGCGCCTGGACCAGAAGCTTGGTTTGGCGTGGGCCGATGCCTGCGATGCCCTCGTTGCCATGTTGCGGGGGCAGAGCGGTGCCGCAGTGGTGCTGCTGCGAAAGGCCGCTGAGGAGCTGGAGGCCATCCCGTTTGTTGCCGATGCGGCCCGGTTGCGCCGCCAGCTTGCCCGAGCCCTGACCGAAACGGGCGATCGCGACGGCGCCATGCGAGAGCTGCGTGTGGCGCACGACGTCTTTGCCAGGCTTGGCGCCGAGCGCGAGTTACAGGCGACGCGGACGCAGCTTCGCGAGTTGGGCGCGCGCCCGCCAGTACGAAGCACCGGCACCGGTGCGCATGGGCTGACGGGCCGGGAGATCGAGATCGTGCGACTGGTCGCCGAGCGCAAGTCGAACAAGGAGATTGGCAGCGCCCTTACGATCTCGTCGCGCACCGTCAGTACGCACCTGTCGAACGTATTCGCAAAGCTCGGCGTCACGTCCCGCGGGGAGCTCACCGACTACGTGCGCGCCAAGGGGTTGCCCGAGGAAGAGGGAGCGGCATAGCCTCTTGCGTGGTGGGACGGTAGCTTATGCCGCCCGCGTTGTCCGGGTGACGTATGCTCGCCCGACGGAGGGAGGGTGATGCCGATAGATCTGCTTGGACGTGTGAAGACCGGCCTTGCCGAGCGATACGCGGTGGAGCGCGAGGTCGGTCGCGGCGCCATGGCGACCGTGTTTCTCGCGCATGATATGAAGCACGAGCGCCCGGTCGCGCTCAAGGTGCTGCGCCCGGAGCTTGCCATCAACCTCGGCGCCGAGCGCTTCCTGCGAGAGATCAAGCTCATCGCCCAGCTGCAGCACCCGCACATCCTGCCGCTCTTCGACTCGGGGGAGTGCGGGGGATTGCTCTATTACGTAAGCCCGTACGTCGGCAGCGAGAACCTGCGCGACCGGATGCATCGCGATCTGCAAATGCCGCTGGAGGATGCCATCCGTCTCATTCGCGAAGTGGCTGACGGGCTGGCCTACGCGCACCAGCACGGCATCGTGCATCGGGATATCAAGCCGGAGAATATCCTGCTGCTCGATGATCACTCCGTGATCGCGGATTTTGGTATCGCGCGCGCCATCCGGATGTCGGGGGGGCATCGGCTGTCTGAGCCAGGTATCTCGATCGGAACTCCGACGTACATGAGCCCTGAACAGGCGGGCGGGGACATCATGCTGGATGGGCGGAGCGACATCTACAGCCTGGGGTGCGTGCTCTACGAAACGCTGACCGGAGTGCCTCCGTTCGTCGGAACGTCGGAGCGACAGATCATTGCCGGACACTTCACTGCTCCGCCACCGCTGGCCAGCAAGGAGCGTCCCGGGCTGCCGGAGGCGATCGACGGCATTATTGGCAAGGCACTCGCAAAGAATCCTGGCGACCGGTACCAGAGCGCCGACGATTTCGGGAAGGCGCTCGAGATGCGCGCGGATGCGCGTCCCTCGCCGGTCGCCACTCCTGAATCGCAGGGTGTGCTGTCGCGACAGACGCTTGGCGCGATCATCGTGGCGCTGCTCATTGTCGTGATCGCCATGGCGATCGTGGTGTTCCGCCTCAACCGCTGATCACGTGTAACGGCCTGGAGGGGGCAAGCCGCCCGCCTCCCGTCACCCGTTACTTGACGTGGTCAATGGCCCACGTCCAGTAAGCGAGATCTTCCCCACTGAGGTTGCCGCGCGGCGCGAGGCGCGCGTCGCGATATCCCCACTTGCCGATGTCGATGAGGTACTGCGCCCGCGTGAGGAGCGTCCCCTGACACACTTTTTCGGCTGCCTGGGCTTCGGAGTCACCGAGCGTGTTGCATCGTGCAAGCAACTCGCGGAAGAGCGGCTGCGGCAACCGGCTGGTCTCTCCAGGATAGATGAAGCTGAAGAGCATCAGGTGGCTGAGGAGAAGTTGCCAATGCGGCTCGAACCGCTGCGCGAGGCGGTCCCAGTCCAGCCGGTCGGACCTCGCCAGCAGGATATGCGCAATGTCGGCGCCATCGTAGCGCTCGCGCTCCATGATGAATGCCTTCTGCCAGAACAGTTCTTCGGCGGGGATGAGCTTGACCGGCATGCCGAGGACATCGGCTTCCACCGCGTGCTCGAACCACGCGTCGTCAACGACGGCAACGCCGCTGCCCGAGCTGAAAACCAGGTCCACGAAATCTTCCCCGGAGTGTGCCTTGCCAAGCCAGTGGGGGAACGCCACCTCGGCGCGGTAACCGGCTTCGTTCAGCGCCGCAAGCGCAGGGTCTAGATCTGCCCGGCGGAGAAACAGGTCAAAGTCCTTTGTATTGCGAACGATGCCTGTGTAGTGCAGAAAGGCGTGCGAGCCACCTACTAGGAAGGGCACGCGTGCGTCGCTGAGCACATGCAGCGTGCGGCGATAGAAGGTATTAGTATCCTGCGCGACATCTTCCTGAGTGGATTGACCCGGCATGCGATACGTCTCCAGAGGGTGCGCACGCGCGAAGTGCAAGAGTGAGGCTAGCAAGGTTCCTGCATCTGCAATTGGCTTGAGCCTCGACACAGGAGACGGTACGTGGGAGACGCTGACCGACCGATTCGCATCGCGGCCATGGCCGATGTCCATTACGGCAAGAGCTCCCAGGGCGCGCTGCAGTCCGTGTTTGCCCAGGCGAGCGACGGCGCGGATGTTCTCATCCTGTGCGGTGATCTGACCGACTACGGACTTCTCGAGGAGGCTCGCGTGCTTGCCAAGGACCTCTCGGCCTCGGTGCGCGTACCGATCGTGAGCATACTTGGCAATCACGACTATGAGTCCGGCGAGCAGGTGGACATCAAGCAGGTTCTGGTGGACGCCGGGATCACGGTGCTGGATGGTGACACGTTCGAGGTGGAGGGCGTCGGCTTCGCTGGCGTGAAGGGTTTCGCCGGTGGCTTCGGACGGGGCGCGCTTGGACCGTGGGGTGAAACCATCATCAAGCAGTTTGTTCATGAAGCGATTGATGAGGCACTGAAGCTCGAGTCGGCGCTCGCGCGCCTTCGCACACCGCACCGTGTCGCGCTCCTGCATTACTCTCCCATTCGCGCGACGGTGGAGGGGGAGCCACCGGAGATTTTCCCGTTCCTCGGGTGCAGCCGACTGGAAGAACCGCTCACCCGTTTCCCGGTCACGGCGGTATTCCACGGGCATGCGCACAATGGCGCGCTCGAAGGGCGAACGGCTACCGGAGTGCCCGTCTACAACGTTGCGCTTCCGCTGCTCAGGAAACTGCAGCCCGCGGGTCCGTTTTTCAGGATCATCGAGATTCCACGCGTGGCAGAAGAACAGGATACCGGGGAGGTCGCCGACGCATCCGTCATCGGCGCGTTGTCACCTGACGCCGCCCCACGTCGCCGAGTGACGGATCGTAACGCATAAGGCCCTGGGCTCCCAGCGCCGTACTCCCCCTAATCCGCCCGCCACAAATGGATCCCCACGAACTGTTGATGACGGCGGCGCGCACAGCGGCCATTTATCTGCTGCTCCTGCTCGTGATGCGGGTCATGGGAAAGCGGGCGATTGGAAACTTCACGGCCTTCGATCTGCTGGTCGCCCTGATGATGGGCGAGGTGGTTGATGAGATGGCGTATGGCGACGTCAGCTTTCTGCAGGGCGCGACGGTTATCGGGGTGGTAGGCGTCCTTCATTATGCCAACTCCTGGCTGAGCTACTACGACCACGGCGCCGACGCCATACTCGAAGGCAAGCCAACCGTCATGATCCTCAATGGACAGCTCGTCGAGCGTGGACTTCGCAAGGAGCGGATGAATCCGAAGGATCTCATGGCAGAGCTGCGCCTGCTTGGCATCGACGATGTGCGCGAGGTGCGGCTGGCCATGCTGGAGAACGACGGGGAGCTCAGTGTGTTGAAGGAATCCTGGGCGGAGTCGGCGCAAAGGGCGGATCTCGGCGGTGATGCCGCGGAGGAAAAACGGAGCGCCATGGCAGCCGGGACGGTCGCCAGATCGCCGAAGACCGACGCGGCCGAGAATGTGAGCTGATCGTGGAGCTTCATGCGATCGCCATTCGCGCCGCATTTGCGTGGGTGTTCCTCCTGTTCCTCCTGCGACTTTCGGGCAAGGAGGCGGTATCGCAACTGAGCGGGCGCACACTCGTTCTCGTGCTCATCGTGAGCGACCTCA
>JBKJRV010000212.1:0-3557 GCA_046593115.1 Gemmatimonadaceae bacterium | reverse complement strand
CCCAGGGTGTTGATCCTGCTGCTCCAGGCGCCATCGCGCCCGATGCAAATGCCAATGCCAATGCCAAGCCTGCGACTGGCGCCCGCTCCGGGGCTACGCGGCCCGCGGGACAGAAGCGTCGCGGAGAGGACAAGGCGAAGGATCAGAAGGCCAAGGACATTCGCTCCGCCATTCGGGATGAGCTGGCGGCAGACGATGATGATGACGGTGACTCTGAAGGTCAGGCCAGCAAGACGGTCATCGAATTGAAGGATGTCTCACTCGCCTTCGATGAGCCCATCCTCGAGAATATCTCCTTCCCCGTGTTGCACGGCGAAACGGTGGTGGTCGTCGGTGAATCGGGAACCGGGAAGTCCACTATTCTCAAGCTGATCCTGCGCCTGCTGGTGCCCGACGAGGGCCAGGTCTCGATCAGCGGCCAGGACATTACGCACCTCAGCTTCGAAGAAGCGCTCCAGGTGCGCCAGAAGATGGGCATGGTGTTTCAGGGCGCGGCGCTGTTCGATTCGATGACCGTCATGGAGAACATCGCCTATCCCCTGCGCGAGCACACCAAACTCAACGAAGACGAGATCGAGGAACGCGTACGCGAGAAGCTGCAATTCGTGGATCTCGATCCCGACAAGGTGATGGAGCAGCTCCCGTCGGAGCTGTCGGGCGGCATGAAGAAGCGGGTTGGCATCGCGCGAGGCATGGCCAATAATCCCGAGATCATGCTCTATGATGAGCCGACATCGGGACTGGATCCGCTGACGACGGCCACGATCACGCGGCTGATCAAGAAGCTGCAGCAGGAGCTCGACGTCACCAGTATCGTGGTGTCGCACGATATTCGATCCGCCAAGTGGATGGCGTCGAAGATCGCGCTGCTGCATGACAAGAGGATTCGGTTCTTCGGATCGCCCGAAGACATGATTGCAAGCGAAGACGAGTACATCAAGGACTTCCTCGGCGGACTGGGTTAAGACATATGAAAAGATCTTCCTTTCTCACGTGGGACCAGCTGAAGGTTGGCGGGCTCATTGTCGCGGCGCTGCTCGTGCTGAGCGTCGCGATGTACAAGCTGGGTGAAGCCGCTAATCTGTTCACCAAGCGGTACGATCTGGTCACCTTCCTGCCGAACGCCAACGGTCTGCGGGTGGGTGGTGCGGTCGCCATCAGCGGCCAGCAGGTGGGCACGGTCAAGAAAATCGTGTTCCTCGACGTGGACGCGGACACGCTCCGCAACCTGCGCGTCGAGATCGAAGTCGATGAGACGATGAAGGAGCAGGTGCGCGAGGATTCACGCGCACGCGTGCGCACCCTGGGTCTGCTCGGAGACAAGATGATCGACATCTCGTCGGGCACGCCGCGATTCGCGGTGCTGACGCCGGGCGACACGGTCCAGGTCGCGGCGGCGCTGGACTACGAGGCCGTCATTTCGCAGGCGGCGGGCGCCGTGGACGACATGGTCGCGCTGACGCACGATCTCAAGGAGATCACCGGCGGCATCGTCCGCGGTGAAGGCACGATGGGCCAATTGATCACCAACCGCAGCATGTACGACGAGCTCACCGGCACGCTCTCGCGCATGAATGGCATGCTCGCCCGCATGCAGAATCCCAATGGCAGCTTCGGTCGCATGATGGACGATCCCCAGATGTACAATCAGATGATCGCCCTCATGGGATCAATGGACACACTGCTCACGCAGGTGCAATCCGAGAAGGGCTCCATCGGCAAGCTGATGCGCGACACGACCCTGTATGGGAATCTCGTCGGGATCTCGTCGAGGGCGGATTCGCTGATGAAGCTGATGACGACGGGGAATGGCTTCGCGGCGAAGATGCTGAAGGACGACAAGCTGTATGACCAGATGAACAAGATGGTCACCGATGTGAACGCGCTCCTCGACGACGTCCGCAAGGATCCGCGGAAGTACACGAAGGGGATGATCAAGGTCTTCTAGCAGCACCGCCTTTGAGTTTGTCGTGCCGTATGCGCGAGCGTACCGAGCCATGGCTCTGTCATCCCGCATGCGCGAGCGTAGCGAGCCATGTCGGGATCTACTCAAACGTCATTATTGGTGGTCGCGCGGCAAGGGCATCGCGTCAGGTAGAGTAGATCCCGACACGGCGCCTCACAGCGGCGCTGGTGCGGGATGACAGCCGGTCGGCCCGCCCTGCCACCCCGCCTCGTCCTCCTTGGGGCCGTGCTCGGCATTTCGTTCGCGGCGCCGCTCATCCGACTGTCGGACGCGCACCCGCTGGCCATTGCGATCTGGCGTCTGCTCTTCTCGATGCCGATCGTCGCGGTGATGCTGGTGTGGACCGGAGGCCATCGGCAATGGCGAGGGCTGCAGGCGCGAGACCTCGGTATCGCGCTCGGCGCCGGCTTCATGCTCGCGTTGCACTTCTGGTCGTGGAACACCTCGGTGCGGCTCACGAGCGTTGCTGCGTCCGCGGTGCTCGTGAACATGCAGCCCGTGATCGTCGCGCTGCTGTCGGCGATGTGGTTGGCCGAGGTGCCCACGCGATCGCAGCGCGCCGGGATTGCGATCGCAATGCTCGGCGCGTTGTTCGTGGCGCTCCCGGACTTCTGGTCGAGCAGCGCGCCGGCCGCGCGTAACCCGCTGCTCGGGGACGGACTCGCCCTGCTCGGCGCCGTTACGGCGGCGCTGTATTATCTGGCGGGACGCAGGCTCCGCCAGCAGCTCGACCTCTGGCCGTACGTGGCGCTCGTGTACGGGGCATGTCTCATCACGCTGCTCCTGATTGCGCTCGTTGCCGACGTACCGCTCGGCGGCCAATCGTCTCGCGAGTACGCGATCTTCGCGGGACTGGCCATCGGACCGATGATGCTGGGCCACACGGGAATGAACTGGGCACTCCGCTACCTGCCCGCGTACTCCGTGAACGTTGCCGTGCTGGGGGAGCCAATCGGTGCGACCAACCTGGCTGCGTTGCTGCCCGGCATCCACGAGATCCCTTCGGCGTGGACGGTGGCCGGGGGAGTGGTGATCGTCATCGGGGTGGCGATGACGCTCAGGAAATAATGCGCACCCGGTAACCGATTAGCTTACGTCGTGATGGGGCGATACGACATCGCCCTTCGTGCACTCACCGCTCCGACCTTCCGCCATGCAGAAATACGATCTCGATATCGTGGTCACTCGCGGCGGCCACGTCGAATCCACGCACCGTGTGCACGCGGCGGTGGTCGATGAGAAGGGAACGCTGGTGGGCGGCGCGCGCGATCCGGCGTATGAGACCTTCTGGCGGTCGGGGGCGAAGCCGTTTCAGGTGCTCCCGTTTCTCGAGTCAGGCGATTTCGACCGCGTCGGCTGGGGATCGGACGAGCTGGCACTGGCGTGTGCGTCGCATGGGGGAGAGCCCGAGCACGTCGCGCTCGCGCATTCCATGTTGACCTCGGTGGGCCTGGAGGAGGGTGACCTCGCCTGCGGACCGCACGAGCCCCTGACCGCACGCGGGGCGAAGCTGGTTCGCGACTCGCGATCGCGGCTGTCGCGGCTGCATAACAACTGCTCGGGGAAGCACGCCGCCATGCTGGCGCGTGCG
>JBKJRV010000209.1:0-2667 GCA_046593115.1 Gemmatimonadaceae bacterium | reverse complement strand
GAGGGACCGTTCGGCCGCAACAGGAAAACGTCATGAGCAGGATAGCCGCGGAGTATCAGCGAATCGCGTTCATGCAGGTCGCGGATGTAGATCACGCCAGGTTGACGTGCAAGCAGCAGTGGTGCCATCACCGTAAAGCCCGCCCGATCTTCTGCAATCCGCGCCAGACAGCGCGGGGTGTAGCTCACACCGCGCCGAAATCCCTCGGACGAATCCGGCGAAAACGGCGATGCCTGAACCAGCGCGGAGTCGCGAAGCATGGGCGCCAGCACAGCGACCGCTGCGTCGCCTCGCAAGCCCCGCTCCTCAACCTGCGCAATTCCTGCATCCAGCTGGCAACTGTCGATGCGTCGATAAAACCGTTCGGTGTCGCTGCGCGTGACCCCCAGCGCCCAGAGCCGCGCCACCAACTGTGATCCCCAGCTCTCCCGGACGAGCACAATGGCATTCACCACCCCGGCGCGACGAGCAGCGGCGTCCGCATCCCAGCGCATCGTCAACAGGCCGTTCGCATACTGACGCGACCGGATGGGAAGGGACACGGCAACTGCGAGCAGGACGGAAACGACCACACCGCCCCAGAGTGTCCGATATGCCAACGCCGATCCCCATCGTTCGCGAACCAGCGCCGGTAGTCGAGCGGAAAAGAGCGCCAGCGCCGGGAGCAGAGGGAACAGGAACCTGGGTCCGAGATAGAAACCGTCATGCCAGTACGCGAAATACAGCGCAACCAGCAAGGCCCCGCTCGCGAGAAGGTAGCGATCCCAGGACGACAGTCGTCGAGTTATCGCCAGTGAACCAACGACCGCCACCAACGATGGCACTGGTGTCTCGAACAAATATCCCTGGAGTCGCAGAAAATAGAGATTGATGAGCTCCACGCCCCGTGCCGGCGTATGCGACAATCCCCACGGGGCAGTGTGAAAGCCCAGGCCGTGACTCGCACCCCAGAGCAACTCATAGCCAAAGAGCAACGGCGATCCAGTTGTCTGCGCGTTGACCCAGAGCAGCGTGACCAGTGGCAGGGCCATGCCTGTCGCCGACGCAACAAGTTCCGACAGTCGCCGAACGCGCACCGCGCGGAACAGCAACCAACATCCGGTGGGAAGTGCAAACGCCAGCGCGTCCACTGGACGAATAGTGCCGGCGCATCCCAGGCCGAACCCGGCTGCAAACGCCCACCCCGGTCGTGCGTTCGGAGATGCGAGAACCATGGCCAGAGCCCACATGGCAACAACTGTCCACAGGAGGGCGGGCACATGATTCATGTGCGAGGCCGACATGAACACCATGAACGGTGCAAACGCGAACAGCACTGAGGCACCGAGTGCGACAGAAGCTCGGTGCTCGACCAGGCGCAGCCACCGCGCACATACCGCGACGCTCAGTGCTCCGCACAAGGGATTCGTCAGCCACGGAACTCCCAGTAACCAACCAGGGACGTACATCGCGGGCCCGCCGGCAGGAAACTGCGAATAGAAACGGCCTCCGCCGTCGATAACATGCAGGGTGCTGAAAAACTCCGGATACGGAGCGGCGGGACGAGCGAGGTGTCCTTCGCCAAAAATGCGCGCCTGCAGGAGCTGAACGATTTCGTCGATGAGAAGCGGGCGTCCGTCGAATACCACGAGTGCAACGGTGACGTATACCACGAATGCCGCACCCGCCATCGCCAACGGAAAGCCCCAGTGGTCTACCTCATACCAGTCGATCAGTCGCCGGAGAGCTCCCTCACGCCAAAGTCGCGGATAGCGCCGACTGGCGATTGCATACACCAGCCCCGCACCGATCGCAATCAGCGATCCATTCAGCCAGTCGGAAAGCGCCGGAGCGTACCAGCCTGCTGACCGGCCGCCCGGAATCGCATTCGCAATGGGCAGGAAAGCGAACCCCGCGATGACCAGTGCAGCGACGATGCCGGTAATGGTGAACCGGCGATCTGATACGCTTCCGCGCGCCGACGGTGAAGCCGGCACCGGGTTCACGCGCTATCAGCTCGTTGCGCCGGCGAGTCTCCGCCGACGCTCGATCTCGAGAACGAGGTTCTGAAGATCGTTGGGACTCACACCCGGAATACGGGATGCCTGCGCGAGTGTGCGAGGACGCTGCATCGAGAGCTTCTGCCGGGCTTCAAAGGAAAGCGAGCGCATGTCATCGAACAAAATGCCATCGGGAATGCCGAACTCTCCCATTCGCTTCATGCGGTCGGCCTGCACACGCTCGCGCGCGAAATAGCCGGCATACTTGATCTCCAGATCGGCGGTGATCACCGCCTCGCGAGCGATGTCGCCTCCGACGCCGGCGGCGTCGATGAGGTCGCCGAGCGACACTCCCTGGCGCCGAGCAAGCTCGATCATCTTAACCGAGTGGGCGAGTGGGGCGCTGTCGGCCGTGTCGAGCACCATCGCAGCCTGGGCGGGTGTCATGCTCGTCTCCTCTGCGATCGCCATGGCTCGGTCCTCAGCGGATAGCCGCTCCGCGACCACGCGTTGCTCGAGCTCCGAATACACGCCGAGATCCATAGCATGACCGCTCAAACGTCGCAGGGCATTGTCCTGACGAATCGTCAGCCGAAACTCGGATCGTGATGTAAAAAGACGTCCTACATCGGTGTTCTGGTCGATGACCTGGTGACCCGGGGGGTCGATGAACCGTACCGTCTTTTTA
>JBKJRV010000120.1:0-13764 GCA_046593115.1 Gemmatimonadaceae bacterium | reverse complement strand
GTTCTCCGCATAGCAGGCCGTGACGCAGGCGGAGCAACCCGTGCAACGCGCCAGATCGATGGTCATGGCCCAGCGGCGCTTCGCCATGCCGCTCCAATGATCCGGCGCGTACATCCCTTTGTCCTTGCCCTTGTCTTCCGCGACCGGACTTCCGAGCTCCCCCTGAGCATCGGCTGCTACCGGAGAACGCAGGCCCGGCAGGAACTCGTGCGATGCATCGCCGGGGAAATCGTGCGCGCCGCCGTGTTCGGCGGCCTTCCCCTCTGCTGGATGGCTACCTTCGGGCGCGTGTCCCTTTCCCGACCCTTCGGTACCCGCGGTAGCAACTTCGTCCGCATGCTCACCATCCTTGGCCGGCACGAGCAGACCGCCCTTCAGCGCAGATGCATTCAGCGCCTGAGCGACACCGCGACCGTGCTGGCGCGCGGATCCTTCGGTGGTGACGAGTGGGCTGTGGTCACCGGTTTTCGTGACGTTGGCCATGCTCGATGTCCAGACAAATCCGCCCGATGCATCCGTGGCTGCCGGCACCGCCGACATGGGGTTGATGCCGACATTCTTTGCATACCGGCCATACGACTTCTGTCCGCGTCCATGGGCGATGGCGACCGTGTCCGGCCGAATGCCGAGATATAAATACGCCGGCGCCGTGACGCTGCCAGCGCTGGTTTCGACCTTGAGATGATCGCCAGGCTCGATGCCCATCTTCTTCGCGGTGAGCGGATGAATCTCCACCCACGACTGCCACGCGATCTTGGAAACGGGATCGGGGAGCTCCTGCAGCCACGGCTTGTTCGCGCCGGCGCCGTCGCCGAGGACGGGCGACGGATACACCACGAGGTGAAACGTGCCGTTGGCCTGTGCAGGCGGCGACACCCTGTTTGTCGTCGCCGGCGCCCGAGTCGCTCGCGAACTCACCGGCAGGCTGCCACTCGACATTCCGCGCACGAGTGCAGTCGTCATCGTTGCCGCACCACCGAGCTGCGAGAACATCCAGCTGCGGTAGTCCGCTGATGCAGCCGGTGGAGTGCCGCCGGCCGCGGCGTTGGTGAGACCGAGGAGGACGTCCGACGTCGCACGCGTGTCGAACACCGGATCCATCGTCGGTTGTTGCAGCGATATCGTCCCGCGCATCGGCTCCGATGCACCCCACTGCTCCAGCGCGTGGTGGTCCGGCAACACGAGATCGCACAGATCGGTGGTCTCGTCCGGGTAGCTCGAAAAGCTGACCTTGTATTTCACCTTCGCAATCGCTTCGGCACCGCGCCCGTTGAACGGCATGGCGTATACCGGATCGACGCCGCGCACCATGAGCAGCGACACCTCCCCGCGGGCCATCCGCTCGACTGCCGCGTGCACATCGGCGAACGTTGAAGCACCGTCAAAGCTGGTCACGCCCGCAGCCGGCTTGATCGTCGCGCCCACGTTCCCGAGCGACTGATTGAGCGCGTTCACTTCGCCGGCGAGTTCGCGCGCATTGGCGGCCGTTCCGCCCGCGAGCAGCAGGCTTGGCTTCGCCGACATGACGTCGCGCTGTAACGCCTGCAGGAGCTGCACGCTGACACCACTCGCAGATGCAGCAGCGTCCACCGATCCCCCACGCAGCGCCTGCACGATGGCGAGCTCCGACCCCGGTTTACACGCGAGCCACTGATCGGCATTCAATCCGGTGAGCGAGCGACGCGGACCGACGTAAATCACGCGCGGTGCATTCGCGAGCTTCGCGCGCGCGTCGGCGAACGCCAACTGCTGCGGGACGACCGCGCCCCACGTATCGAGAAAGTCGGCGCCGAACGAGACAATCAGCCTGGCCGCGCTGAAATCCATTCCGGGCCAGCTGACGCCGTACGACTGCCGGTTGGCTTCGAGCACGGCATGCGGCAGGAGTCCATCGTAGCTGAGGTGCGTCGGCATTCCCCTCGCCGACAGCCAACTGTCGAGGAAGGAAGGAAACAGGCCACCCTCATGCCGATTGATGAACACCGCGCGTCCCGCGCCACTCGAACGCGTTTCGTCGAGCATGCGGGTGAAGGCCTGTAGCGCTTCCTCCCAGGTGGCCGGTGTCAGCGCGCCACCCTGCGTCCGGCGCATCATCGGCCCGCGAAAGCGATCGGGATTGTACAACCCCTGCAGCGCCGACTGCCCGCGCGCGCACAAGGCACCCTGACTCAAGGGATGCTCGGGGTTGCCCTCGAGCTTGATCGTACGACCGTCCCGCGTCTCGGCGATGACGCCACAGCCGGCGGAGCATTCGCGACAGGTGGTTGCGTAGTACGTCGACACCCCCGGCACGGTCTGATCGGGAGAGACGAGGTACGGGATCAGCTTCTCGACCTTATCCGTGCTGCAGCCGACCGCGGTGGCGGCGGCACCGCTAACGCCGAGGACCTTGAGGAAGTCGCGGCGCTTAACGGTGGAGCGAATCTCGTGGCTCATTCAGACGCGGTTAGTAGTGACAGCTGCTGCAGTCGTAGCGTGCCTTGAACGGTGGATTGGATTGACCGACATGGCAGTCGATGCACCATCCCATGTTCAGCGATTCCGCCTGGTAGACCCGATCCATATTCTGAATGTCGCCGTGGCACGTCTGACAGCTGACGCCGCTGTTCACATGGCGCATGTGCGGAAACTTCACGTATTCCGGAACGCGATGAATGCGCACCCAAGGGATCGGCTGCTTCTTGTTCCAGTAGTTCGCGAGTTTCTTGATCTCGGGCTTGCCGGTGGCGATGACGGTGTGGCACCCCATACACGTCGCCACTGCCGGTATTCCAGGATCGGGAGAATTGTTCGCCGAAAAATGGCAGTACAGGCAATTCATGCCAAGCGTCTTCACGTGTTTCGGATGAGGAAAGTCGATCGGCTGTACCGGCTGCGCTCCCTCCGGCGACGACGCACCACTATACGCGGACAGCATCACGGCTGCCGCGGCGAGCGCGAACAGTCCCGGGATGGTGGTCCACTTCCGCCTAATTGCCATTCGCGAGCAGAGTGAAGAGAGTGGCTCCAGACTTTGTGAACAATTTCACAAGACGCGTCACGGGGCGTAACATGATTGCGGCATCAAAAGCGCGCAAGACCGAGACGTTTGCACGCATTACCGAACACAACTATAAGCTCCATCCATGGCACTGATCGTCACCACCTTCGGCGTCGCACTCGCCTTCATCGCCCTCTGGGTGCTCCGTGGATTCGCACGCGGGTTCCTGCGGCCCGGCGGCCGAAAGTCAACGAAGACGCCATCGACGATGGGGCTGGATGGTGAAGCCTTCACTATTCTGACAGAGCGGGGAGCGATTCGCGGCTGGGTCGTGCGCGCCGCTCGCGAGCCTCGGCTCACCGTCATCGTGGTGCACGGATGGCAGTCACATGCGGGCGACATGCTGGGCTGGATTGCGCCGATTCTGGAGAGCGGCTGTCATGCGGTCGTCTATGACACACTCGGTCACGGCGACAGCGATGCGTCGGAGTTCACATCCATCCGTCACTTCCTCGAGGACCTGCGCACCGTGCTGGCGCACGTGCGCATGGTGCCCGATGCGAGTGGCACCGCACTGATGGGACATTCAATGGGAGCAGCCGCTGCGCTCATCGCAGCCGCGGAGGCGAGCGACATACGCGGCGTCATTGCGGCGGCGGCACCTACCGATGCGATCGAGATCACGCGCGAATGGCTCGACGCGCGGAGGCTGCCGGGTCGTCTCCTGATCTCGATCATGCGTCCGTTCTGGAGTCCCATCGTGAAAGGGCCGTACTCGCAGCTCACGCCGATCACCCGCATCGCGGAGATTGTCGTGCCCGTCCTCGTACTGCATGGCTCAGCCGACACACACGTTCCCGTCACCCACGCACACCGACTGGCCGCGGCGCATCCAGCAGCGCGAACGGAAGTACTCGCGGGGGCGGATCACCTCTCGCTGCCAAAGCACGAGCGGTACGGGCCGGTCATTCGCGATTTTCTCCGCGATGTGATGAAGACTCGCAGCTAGCGTGCGGGAACGAGGGTCGCCGCGTCGGTGATTTGTGCTGGCTGCAGGTCGGCAGGCAGCAGATCCAGATTCGCGCGTGGATTCTGCGTGAGCCGTAGCGGCCACTGGGTACCGTAGACGAACCGTTCCGCACCCATGGTGCGAAGCAGGTGTGCGAGATGATCCTCTGGCGGTCCCCACACCCACGAGAAATCCCACCACACGCGCAACTGCTCCTCCGGCGTCAGTCCCCAGTGCACTTCCTCGATCAGATCACGCCCCGCCGCGGTGACGATGATGCGCGTGGCCGAGCCGCGTACCAGCGCGCGGATCGCAGCGCCGCCCAGGTCACCGGCGGTGTCCATGTGGTGTCGCTGGCGCAGGTCTTCGAATCGCACAGTCAGAATCATTGCCATCGCTGCGTCAGCGCACGCAGCGGCGAGTGCGTGCATCGCGGGATGGTCGGGGCCGAGGCCCCACTGTGGAGGATAGACGCGTATCGCGGGCGCGCGCCGGTCGGCGACCTCGCGCAGCGTGCGCTTCCAGTCTGGCCAGTCGGGTCGCACCGTGGGAATCGGAGTCAGCGTGGATGCGAAGGGCTCGAGACGCGCGTACAGTTCCTCGTTGCCAGACGTGGGATCACGATGGAAGGCCGAGGGGAGATGCCCGACCCAGGCTCCACTGAGCTGTTCTCGCTGGAGCACGCGCACAAGCACCTCGGGGTCGGGATGCGGGAGATGCCTGAAGGGATATTGGCCGATGAACGCGCTGACGTCGATCATGCGCGCCGTCCGGGCAGGGACGCAGTCGCCGATTCCGACCTGTCAGAATTTTCCAGAAAGGGAAACGCACCGGGAGGGAAAATTCGGGAAGCGTTTCGCCAGCGAATGGCAGTCATGGCAGCAGCGTCAAGGCCAATCACCTCGAGCGCCCGCAGCTTCGCGAGGCCGGTTTCCATCGTGAGATCGGTGCCGAACAATATGCGGTGGGGACCGACGGCTTCGAGTGCGAGGTCCAGCATGCCCCGGTCTACGCCACTTCCCGAAATGTCCAGGTAGACGTTCGGCAATTCGCGCACGGCGGGATTGGTGTGCATGTAGTCGCCGCCACCGCCGATGTGCGCAAGAATGAACGACACCTGCGGGTGGCGCGCCGCGAGACGCCCGAGCTCCACGCCATCGGACGCCTCCTGCGACGGCCAGTCTCGTCTTCGATGCTGCCAGATGTGATGCAGAATCGGAAAGCCGTGCTCGCGAGCTGATTCGGCCACCGGGTCGAGCAGAGGATCATCGGCCCTGCGACTCGCGGCGAGCTTGATCCCGATCGCTCCCGCTTCGGCGCACCGCTCGATCTCTGCGAGTGCGTGCGTGGTGTAGTTGGGATTCACCACGGCATACGTCCGGATGCGATCGCCTTCCCTGCCCTGGAGCGCCAACATCTCGCGGTTGCCCAGCTCCACATCATCCGGCGACGGAAAGTACGTCGGCGAGAGATGGCCGAAGGAGCCAAGGATGGACGACACGTGACACGAGATGCCGATTGTGTCGCCAGCGCGAAGACGCGCAGCGTTCACCGCCATCCAGTTTTTCCGCCCACAGCGTGCGTGCAGGAAATGGACGTGGACGTCGATTAGCGGCTCGCGCACTCCGGCAGGCGCGTCGATCACGCGTCCTCATCGCGCAGGGCGACAAACGCCGTGCTGGCCGCCGATTCGATGGCCGCAATCGCGTCCGCATCGTGCGCAAGCGACGCGAAGTTGTAGGCGCCGCGTTTGAACAGGACGCCTTCCTGCAGGCTGAGCTCGAGAAACCGGCTCTCGCGCACCGGATCGTCCCATCGGAGCAGCCACATCGGGTCGATGCCGTCCACCGTGACACCTTCGATGCCGCTTGCCACACGCGCGCGATCGAGGGCGCCGCGCATCTCTGCACCGGCACTCCACAGCGCCTCACACACTTCGGCGCGTTCGTGCCAGTCGAGCACGGCGTTCGCGGCCGCGAGACCCGTCGATTCCCCGGCGAGCGTCGATGAGATCCAGGTCCGCGACGCTGCTTCCATAATGGCCGCGCGGCCGACGACCGCCGACAGCGGATACCCGTTGGCGAGTGCCTTGCCGAAGGTGGCAAGATCAGGCTCGATACCGGCGTACTCCTGATAGCCGCCTGTTGCGAGGCGGAAGCCGGTTTTCATCTCGTCGAAGATGAGAACGGCGCCACGTGCGTCGCAGAGGCGGCGAGCCGCGCGAATCCATTCCTCCGATGGCAGGCGCTCGACGACGGGCTCCAGGATGACCGCGGCGAGCTGGTCGCCGGACTCCTCGACCGCTCGCTCCAGAGCCGCGACATCGTCGAACGGGACACTCGCGTAATCACGACGGACGGCGTTGGGCACGCCGGCGGCCGTAATCGACCAATCGTGCCAGCCGAAGTATCCGCTTCCGACGATGCGATCGCGTCCCGTGTATGTGCGAGCCAGCCGCACCGCCGCGGCCACGGCCTCCGCGCCGCTCTTGAGAAATCGGACCTGCTCCGCGCACGGAATCACGTCGCAGATTCGCTCCGCGACGATGACCTCGAGCACGTGGGACAACCCCGCCACGTTTCCGCCGAGCGCCGCGTCAGAGACCGATCGGGCGACGAGGTTGTCGGCGTAGCCGATGGCGACGGCGCCAAGGGACATGGTACAGTCCGTCACTTCGACGCCGCCGGCCGTGGTTATGATGCAGCCGCGGGCGCGCGTGAAGTGTGTTGGACCGTATGCGTTTCCGGGGCCGTAGAGCGCCTCGGGCCGCTTACTGCCGGTCGAAGCGCCGCCGGCGATGACCGCGGCGGCGCGGTCGCGCCACTCCATTTCGGTATCACCGGCACCCTGTTCCGGCTCCAGGTCAACGGTCGCGTCATCATCACCGTCGGGGATCTCCTCCTCGACTTCCGGCTCCTCGGGGGGAGGTGCCGCGGCGCGCTTTCGTCCAAAGATCATCGATGAAAAACTCCGGAAGGGTGTGGCGCCGTCAAGGGGACGGGCGCTGCCGCTCGAGGAATCGCACGACTTCGAGAGCGATGGCCCGCACCAGCGAAATCTCGCGCGCATCCGGCGACGCACGAAACGCGAGGGTGCGCACCGTCCGCATGATATTGGCGCGGAACCGCGTCTTGAAGAACTGGATTTCCGTCAGCGCCTGCTCCACGTCGGTGAAAAGCTGTTCATAGTGCTCCGCGCTCGCCGGCGGTGCATCCTTTCGTGGCGGAGCGAGCTGTCGTGTTGCATCGGCGGCTCCAAGGTGAAGCTCGTAGAGAGCGAGCAGCACCGCCTGCGCCAGATTCAGGGACGAGTGGTGGGTCGTCGGGATGGTGACGACGACGTGCGCGCGGTCGAGCGCGTCGTTCGGCAGCCCGCTATCCTCGCGACCAAAGAGCAGCGCGACCGGCCCGTCGGCGGCGGCGGCGAGCACGGTGTTCGCCGCAGCCCTGGGCTCGACCAGCGGACGCTTGGCGGCACGTCGTCGTGCCGTGAATCCCGCGACGCAGACGCAATCGGCGATCGCGGCGTCTACCGTGTCGAAGTGCGTGATGCGGTCGATGATGTCGAAGGTATCGTGCGCGATGCCTTCGAGCCGGTCGCGTTCGTACGCTACCGGGCGTACGAGCCGAAGCGACGACACGCCCATGTTCTTCATCGCCCTGACCGTCGCGGCGATGTTCACGTGATCCTGCGGCTCGAACAGCACCACGTGCACGCGCTCGAGAACGGATTCAGTCATTCGCGATCCGGAACGTGGTCCAGTGCCCTCGATGCCGGTCACCCTTGAGGTAGATGAACTCGCCTCGTCCCCCGCTCAGGACCAGTTGCCCCCGGCGACGCTCGCGATCAGCCGATATGTCGTTCACCATGACCTCGATCTGCAGCTGGGCCCCCTGGCGAACCGCGGACTCACCAGTCCGGATCCGCGTACGAATCGTGTAACCATGGTCGGTGAGAAACCACCGCGCGTCCAGCGGCATCGATGCGGCGCCCGGGTCGAGTCGCGTGATTCGCACCCCCCCCTCCAGCTCAGGGACCAACAGCCATGACCCGGCCGATCCAGTCGAGCCGCCTGCGCTGCCCGGCAAGACTACGTACAACTGCACACCATCGCTGTTTATGTCAGCCCGCTCGTTGTCGAGCTCGTTCCAGGCGCGTCGCACCGCAAACGTCGGCGCCGCTTTCCGAACCGCGACTTCGATGAGCAAGTCGCTGCTGCTGGCGGAGAGAGAGATGCTGGCGGCCGGTGCTCCAGCGTCGACCCAGGCCAGCTCCGACCGTTGATAATGCTGCTCCCCTAACTCGACCGCCACACTCGGCAGCTCGCCGTTGTCGCGCGTGTTGCTCAGCCACTGTGCTACGGCCGGCTCCAGGGCGCCACGAGCCACCGGAATGGTCAGTACTGATTGTGAACCCCGTGGCGGCGTCACGCCGCCCCGCCGCTCAGTTACCGGACGGACCGGAACGGCGCGCACTCCACCGAGGTTGATGCTGCTCCTGGCACCAGCGACGTGCAGCTCGACCTGCCAGCCTTCAGGCATACGCCGGTGAGAATGCCGAGCGCCATCGGCCAGGTGAACGATCAGCGCGCCGGCGGAGGGTACGCACGACGCGACGGAGCCGCGAAGACTCCAGACGATGGAGAGGCTACCGCGAGGTGTGTTCGATCGCAGCATGATGAAGTGGCGGTCCGTTTCACCCGGCGGGCCCGGCGCCAGCAGTCGCCATAGGTCAAGCGGTGCATCGCTCAGGACCCAGGCGCCCAGCGACGCGTTGCCTTCGCGCGCGGTAATTGCGAGTGGCATTCGCACTCCCGTCGCGCGTTGCGCTGAGCGCACGTACACAAACCCGTCCGTGGACCCAACCTCTTCCACGTCCGCATCAATCCACGTGCCCCCCGCAAGCTCTCCGTCCGTGTGCAGCGGAAGATCGATCCATTGGCCGGCGGCTGTCTGCCACTCCAGCGTATCCACCACGTAGTCCGGCATGACGACCAGTGTTCGCGTGACCTGGCTTTCCGGAGCGAGGCCCTCCACGCGGGCCCGAACCCAGCCAGCCGCACCGCGATCCTCCTCGGCGATCAGTGTTCCCGAGACACGACGCTGGGACTGTGAGCCGAACATCGGGGCGTTGTGGGCGAGCGTGCTGCGATACCAGTGCAGCGTGGGATCGACGTACGATCCCGTGCCGGCGTCATCGAGCCAGCGATGCATCCCGTCCACCAGCAGGAAGTTCAGTCGATCCGGGTGACCGTGCCCACCGCCTGAATGGCCGTAGTCGAGCGCCGCGTAGATCTTCCCGCGGTCGCGACGAAACACGGCAAGGCCCTGCCCGTCGAGCAGGACGGACCTGGCGATGGTGGCGTGCACGGCAGGCGTCTCCGGCCGTGCGCAGAGCAGCGATCGCCACCCGAGGTCGGCGCGCGTCAGCGCCACGGCGGGCTCATTGCGCTCCGACTCCGCCGCTGAGCGCCAGCGGCCAGTGTCACCCGGAGCCAGGTCGTCGCCGTAGAGCGTGGATAGCGCTCCGAGCAGCAGATCATCGTCCGCGCGTGCCAGTCCCAATTCGCACGATTCGGCGTAACGCCATTGCCTGAGTGACACCTTGTGACGCGAATCGCGACGCGCCGGGAAGGTAAAATCCGGAAGAGCGGTAAGAAACGGCGCGGCGAACGCAGCCTGAAACCGTGCGGCCAGCGCGCCCGGGATGGTGGCGCCAGCCAGCTCCGCCATTCGGACGCCATACCAAAGTCCCCGATGCGCGAACTGATGGTAGTTCTCCCCTTCGTACCACGTCCCATCGGGTAGCAACGTGCGGCCCAGATGATCCAGCAAGCCGTGCTGACCGTGGATGACTTCGTCGCTTGCCGCGCTGTCATCAAGAAGGCGAGCGGATGCGAGCAGCGCCGCGTTGTTCCACACTTGCCGATTCGAATCTCCTTCGTCGTAACCCCGAATGAGCGACGAGGCGGGCGCGATCACCCGCTCTCGCAGTAGCGCGCCCACCGGGGAGTTCGCGTCCTTCAGCTCCAGCAGGTCTACCGCAACGCACACCTGAAGCAGCCAGATGGATTCGAGATAGGTGCTGAAGAAGAGTCGTGACGGTCCAAGCACATTGTCGCGATTGGGATAACTCGTGTAGGCGTCGGCATACCGGCGCAGCACATCCTCGGCGAACTGTCGGTGTCGCACGTCATCACGGAGTGCGTGAAGCGCCGCCGCATGCACGGCACGCTCGGCCAGCCACTGCTGGTAGAACACGATCCACATGCGGTAGTGCTCGGGATCGCGATATCGGGTGTGACACCGGGGGCACTGATGCTCGTGCGGTGTGAATGGATCGAAGGACAGCTGCATTCCGTCCAGCGCACACTGTCCGCCAATGCGCGTGAGCTTTGCCTTTTCCGGTGGGACAAACAGCGGACGCGCGAGCACCGTCTCGAGATCCGTCGCGAGCGAGTTCGCCAGCGGAGCAAGGTCACCGGCGGCGGCAAGGCGCCGAGCCTCGAGCATTTCATGATCGAGGAGCAGCATCAGGGTGTCCGCGAGGTCACGGGTGCGTCCACTGTCCAGCGGGTCACGGTCGCCAGCTCTCCCCGCAGGTCCATGCGGACGCCACGCAATCGTCGCGACAAACCCTGCACGCCTCGCGCATGATAGATCCATGCGGCCGGCTGCTCTCGATGCAGCTCGCGCTGCACGTCGTGCCACGACGATCGTGCGGTTGTGTCGACGCCTGCGGCACGAGCGGCGCCAAGCAGTGCATCGAGGCGCGACGAGTGAAAGCCACTGTAGTCGAGCGATCCGCCCGATTGGTCGCTCCCGTACATGGCGCTCAGGAACGAGAGCGACAGATCACCCGGAATGCCGGTGAGGAGGGCGTCGAATCGCTTCGGTGTCGCACGGGCCATCGTGAGAAACGAGACGAGCTCCATTTGCCGGATGTGCACGTCGAAACCGCGCGCCGCGAGATCTGCCTGAATCAGCTGCTCGGCGGCGTTGTCACCGCTCCCAACCGTCGCGAGCTCAAAGCTCAGAGGGCGACCGTCTCGACTGCGGACGCCGGATTCGCGCTGCCGCTTCCACCCCGAGACGCCGAGCAGGGAGTCGGCGATGGAGATGTTGACGGAGGACGCTCCGGGCAATGCGAGTGGATGATCGGGCGGGACCGGACCGCTTGCCGGGAGGGCGAACCCCGCCAGCGCCGTATGAATGATCCGCGCCCGGTCGATAGACAGACTCACCGCGTGACGAACTCGCGCGTCGTCGAAAGGCGGCCTGGATGGATTGAAGACCAGCGCGTAGCTGAAGAGCACCGGATACTCTACCACGGTCAGCGCAGGATCATCACGGGCGAGTGTCGCCATCGAGGGGGGAATGCCGGCCATGTCGAGCTCGCCGCTCACGAGGCCCGCGAATTTCGTGGCGGGTTCATCGACCACCGCGACAATGAGTCGTTCGATCGTGGGCGGGCCGCCCAGCGACGGCGGGAATCCGGGGTTGCGAGCGAACTCCCACCGCTGGCCGGCAATGCGGCGCACGAAGCGAAACGGCCCGTTGCCCACCGGGGCGAAGTTGAACGACGCACGACGCATCTCGGCGCGCGGTACCGTCTCGAGAAGATGCTGCGGCAGGATGGGCAGCTCGCAGAGCACCAGTGGAAATCCCGGAGGCGCCTGAAGAAAGCGGATGGTCACGGTGCTGTCATCCGCCGCGGTCACCGACTCGATCGCGGCGAGATCGCCCGCACGCAGGTAGCCCGTTCGGGGATCTCGAGCTGCCTCAAGGGTGAATTGCACGTCATGCGCTGTCGTGGGGCGGCCGTCATGCCACCGCAGCGCATGGTGCAGGTGAAACGTGAGCGCGCGCCGGTCAGCTGACCACGTCCAGCCGCGTGCCGCATACGGTTCGGGGACGAGAGCGCTATCGAAGCGAGCGAGCGTCACGAAAAGCGCGTGCCGCTGAATCTGGCGCGAGAGCGGATGAATGGTGACCAGCGGATTGGCCGACTCCAGATCGCTGCCCGAGGCAAGGACGACGGTGCCAGCCGGACGCGAAGGCGGTGAACAGGCGAGAAGGCACGTGCCGAGTAGCGCTGCCGTTGACGCGACGAGGCGGGCGCGCATTATGGATGAATGAGAATGCTCATTCACCGGGTCGCAGGCGCCATTGCGCTGTGGTGGCTCGTGCTCACGATCACCTTCCTCCTCATCCGGGCCGCGCCCGGCGACGCGACCCTGTTTCTGATCCCGCCCGGCGCGAGTGCGGCCGATGCGGCGATGCTGAGCGCACAGCTGGGACTTGATGCGCCGTTGCCGGTGCAATATGCACGGTGGCTGGGATCGGTGGTCAGTGGCAACCTCGGTGAGAGCTTCGCGCTCCATCAGCCAGTGTCCGCCGTACTCGGCGACGCCCTGCCGGTCTCGCTCGCGCTGGGCGGCATTTCGCTGGCGTTGACGTTCATCGTGGGCGTCGCGATCGGGATGCTGCAGGGCCTGCGGCGAGGCTCCAGACTCGACACCGCATTGACCGTCGTGACGACGACCGTGTACGCAGCCCCGACATTCTGGCTTGCCCTCGCGCTGATCGCGCTGTTCACCTATGGCGCCTCGCAGTGGGGATTCCCGGCGGCGCTGCGGCTACCCGCGTTCGGCATCAGCGAACCTGCGGGACAGTATCGCGGGTTCGCTGCGTTCGTCGATATCGCGAGGCACGCGATCCTGCCCGTGCTGGTGCTCGCGTCCGTCGGCGCGGCGGGCATCGCGCGCTACGCGCGGTCGAGTGTCGCGGATGTCGCGTCCATGGACTTCGTTCGCACCGCGAGGGCAAAGGGAGCGCGTGGTTCAGCGGTGAATTTTCGGCACATCCTGAAGAACGTGCTACCGCCAATGATCGTCCTGCTCGCGCTTTCCCTTCCGGGGTTGGTCGCGGGATCGGTGTTCGTCGAGACGGTGTTCGCGTGGCCAGGCATGGGACGCGTCATGCTGATGGCCATTCTGGCGCGTGACTATCCGGTGGTGATGGGGGCCACCGTGCTGTACGCCGGGATGGTTATTCTCGCCAATCTGGCGGCCGAGCTGGCGATACCGCTGGTGGATCCACGGAGACAGGCGTGAGCCGAACGGCGCAATGGGGCGCCGGCATCCTTGGCGGCCTGCTGCTCGCCGTACTGCTCGTGCCGGCGCTCATGAGCTCCGACCCATTGGAAATCGGTGACGTACTCTCCTCGCGATTCATTCCGCCCGGAGGCAGCGACGGACTGGGACGCTTTCACCTGCTCGGCACCGACCGATTCGGACGCGACCTGTTTCTGCGGATGATGCTCGCCGGTCGCGTGTCGCTCGCTGTCGGGGTCACCGGGTCGTTGTTGGCGAGTGCGCTCGGCGTGGCCATCGGGGCATTCGCTGCATGGCGGGGCGGTTTGGTGGATCGCATCGCCATGGGGCTCACCGACGCGCTTCTGGCTATCCCGCGTCTCATTCTCCTTCTGCTGTGCGCGGCCCTGTGGCAACCTGGATTGACCACGGTGGTGGTGGTGCTGGTCGCCACCGGATGGATGGGCGTTGCGCGCCTCGTGCGCAGTGAGGTGCTCGGTATTCGCGAGCGGCCGTATATCGAGGCCGGTCGCGCGCTCGGGGTGCGACCCTGGCGACTGGTGATTCGTCACGTGCTGCCCAATGCGATGGGACCGGCGATTGTCGCGACTACCCTCGGAGTCGGCAGCGCGATACTCCTCGAGAGCGGACTGTCATTTCTCGGACTGGGGATTCAGCCGC
>JBKJRV010000102.1:0-3248 GCA_046593115.1 Gemmatimonadaceae bacterium | reverse complement strand
TTCGCACGACGCGAATTTTCTCGTAGCGCGTCGGCATGGTCTCTTCGCTCTCCGACATAAGCTGCTCGTGCATCTTCTCGCCGGGTCGCAGACCGGTGAAAATGATGGGAATGTCCACGTCCGGTTCAAGGCCGGAGAGCCGAATCAGGTTGCGCGCGAGGTCGAGAATCTTCACCGGCTCGCCCATTTCCAACATGACAATGTGATTACGCGCCTCCTCCAGTACCGACGCCTGCAGCACGAGCTGCACGGCTTCCGGAATGGTCATAAAGTAGCGGGTGGCATCCGGGTGAGTGACCGTCACGGGACCGCCATCGGCGATCTGCTCGGTGAACAGCGGAACCACCGAGCCGTTACTCCCGAGCACGTTGCCGAAGCGCACGGCGACGAACGGGTTGTGCTCGTGAGCCGCGTGCGTCAACAGAATCTTCTCGGCAAGCCGCTTCGTCGCCCCCATGATATTGCTTGGGGACACCGCCTTGTCCGTGGAGATCAGGACCAGCTTCGCCCCGTATTCCGCGGTCGCGGTCACAACGATGTGCGAGCCGAAGACGTTGTTCTGGACCGCCGCGAGCAGGTGCGATTCCATAAGCGGCACGTGTTTGTACGCGGCGGCATGATAGACGACGTCGGGTCGAACCGAGTCGAAGGCCATCTCGACTTCGCGCTTGTTCGAGACATCGATCAACAGGGGAAACAGTGCCACGTCCGGATACTTGCGGCGCAACTCCTGCTCGATCAGATAGAGACCGTTCTCGCTTCGCTCGAGGAGTGCCAGCTTTGCCGGACCATAACTCGCGATCTGGCGTGCAAGCTCGGATCCGATGGAGCCACCGGCGCCGGTAATGATGACATTGCGCGAGCTGATGTCCGCGCGGATGGTGGTCTCATCCAGATTGACCGGATCGCGGCCCAGCAGATCTTCCACGCGCACGGGTCGCACCTGGCGCATGTGCACCGCGCCTTCGGACAGCGCCGCAATGGCCGGAACGATCTTGAACGGCAACCCTGACTCCAGGCAGCGATTGACCAGCGCCTGAATCTTTGGACGCGCCGCGGACGGAATCGCGATGATCAATTCATCCGCGGCGCACTCGGCGAGCACTTCGAGTAGCCGCTCGGTCGTCCCGAGCACCTGCACTCCGTGAATCTGCGTCCCCGTCTTGTGCGGGTTATCGTCCACGAAGCCGACGGGCTTATAACCAAGCCGCGGATTGCTGTACATCTCGCGTAGCAGGAGCTCGCCAGCGTCGCCTGCCCCGATGATAAGGACCCGCCGCGTGCGCTGCACCGGGCCCGCGGTACGCGAGCGTTCTCGAACAGCGCGCAGGCTGAAGCGGACACCCCCGATGAGCATGACCGTCAGGATGGCGTCGATGATCGGCACCGACCGCGGGTACGCCTGTTCCCGAGCAGTGAAGAGCAGGAAAGCCGTAAACATCAGGGTGCTGGCGCCAACAGCCTTCAGGAGCAGTTGCAGGTCGCGCATCCCCACATAACGCCACGAACCGCGATAGACCTGAAAACTCGAAAATGCGAGCAGCCGGAACACGACGATCCACGGAAGGGTCATCGCGTACGCACCCACGAACTCCGGGGGAACCGTGCCCTCAAAACGGAGCAGGAACGCCAGCGTGTAGCTGACCGTTACCAGCACCAGGTGCAGCGTCACGAGGACGAGCAACCGGTGGCGCATGAAGATTTTGGTCAAGACAAAACCTGAATTGAAGCTGACATGACTGCCTGGAGCAAGCCGTCCTTGTTGCGGCGAGGTCGACGGATCAGCGGTCAAGATAATCAAGGAGTGTGCCCGATACGTAAAAGCCGGGTAGCGATCTCCGGAGCGCCTCGCGGTTCGGGCCCTGTTGGGCATCGACTCAAGGCGCCCCCATGCCCTCGACAAACGTGCGGCGGTCCGGACTATCCAGCCAAGGTCAACGCTGTTCAAACGGCGATCAATCCCCTCGCGAGACGTAGAAGTTCTTTATCGCTGCGATCGTTTCGTCCTGCTGGGCACGGCTCAACTCGGGATACACGGGCAGCGACAAGACCTCTGCCGCCGCACGCTCCGACTCGGGAAACGCGCCAGCCCCATACCCCAGGTAGCTGAAGCACGGCTGCAGGTGGAGCGGAAGCGGATAGTAAATCGCCGAGCCTATGCCCTTCGACTTCAGGTGTGCCATGAGATCGTCGCGACGATCGACCCGGACGGTGTACTGGTTGTAGATGGACTCGTTCCCGGGTTCGATCACTGGCGTGCGAACCTCTGCCATTCCGGCGAAGGCCGCATCGTAGAATTGCGCATGATCGCGGCGCTTCTGGCTCCACCCAGCCAGGTGGGGGAGTTTCGCGAGCAGCACCGCGGCCTGCAAGGCGTCGAGCCGGCTGTTGTAGCCCACTTCGTCGTGAAAATACTGCTTGGATCCGCCGTGGGTCCGCAGCCGGCGCAGGCGCGTCGCGAGTGCCTCGTCCTGCGTGACCATCATGCCGCCATCACCGGCGCCCCCCAGATTCTTGGAAGGATAGAAGCTGAACGTGCCGATGGTCGCACGCTCGCCCGCCATCGACCACTTCCCATCCACCTTTCGGCGGGCTCCAATGGACTGCGCAGCATCCTCAATGATGGGCATCCCTTTCACCGCCGCCGCAATCTCGTCGATCGGCGCCATCTGCCCGAAGAGATCCACCGGAATGACGGCACGGGTTTTCGACGTGATCGCCGCTCCCACCGCATCGACTGACAGGTTGAAGGTCGCGGGATCGATATCCACGAATACCGGCGTCGCGCCCACGTTGTGAATGGCCCCGGCGGTCGCGAAAAAAGTGAACGGCGTCGTCACGACTTCATCACCCCGACCGACATCCAGCGCACGCAATGCCAGCAGGATGGCATCGGTACCATTCGCGCAGCCGATCGCATGCTGAGTGCCTGACAGCTCCGCCACGGCCTTCTCCAGCTGCTCGACGGGCGCGCCCAGAATGAAGGTCTGGTCGTCCACGATCTTCATCACGGCCTTGATGACATCATCCCGAATGGTTCGGTGCTGCGCGTGGAGATCGAGAAGAGGAACGGGCATTGGCACGGCAGGGCTTGGGGTTGGTCGCTACAGGTCGGTTGAAAGCTAGCGCGCTTCCGCCGCCGGCATGAGCGCATGCCACTCCTGCAGCGAACGCACGATCGGCGCGCGCAAACGGATGGACAGGATGGCGTCGGCCGCCGCACTCGCCGCACTCATGGTTGTCGTGTA
>JBKJRV010000320.1:0-6333 GCA_046593115.1 Gemmatimonadaceae bacterium | reverse complement strand
AGGGGATCTATCTCGCGTCCGAATCGACGATGTACCGACTGCAGCGCCGCTGGCAGTTACGGCGCCAGCGGCGCCAAGGGGAATCCACGCCCGTCACGCGCGCGTCGAGTGTCCACCGAGCGACCGGCTCCAATCAGGTGTGGACGTGGGATATTACGTACCTGCCAACGACGGTGCGCGGACGCTTTCTCTACCTGTACCTCGTCGTCGACGTCTGGAGCCGCCAGATCGTCGGGGCCAAGATCCATTCGCGAGAAGGCGCCACTGAAGCAGCGTCACTCATCCGGCAGATCTGCGAGGAGACGGGCGTCGATCCGCGAGGGCTGGTGCTGCACGCGGACAATGGGAAGCCGATGCGAGGGAACATGATGATCGCCACACTCCAGTGGTTAGGCATCGTGCCCTCCTTCAGCCGGCCGCACGTGTGCAACGATAACCCGTACTCCGAAGCGCTCTTCCGGACCCTCAAGCACGCGCCGAGCTATCCCCGTGCGCCGTTTGTCGATCGTGCCGCGGCAAGCCAGTGGGTGACCCGCTTTATCGCGTGGTACAACACGGAGCATCGGCACAGTGCCATCCGCTTCGTCACGCCGACTCAGCGTCACACCGGGGACGATATCGCACTGCTCGCGGCACGGCACACACGCTGTACCAACAAGCGCGGCAGCGGCGACCCGACCGCTGGACGTGCCACACGCGCAACTGGACGCCAATCAACACGGTACTTCTAAATCCGCCGTCCACGGCAGAACCCTGCCAGACATGACCACAGGCGCCAACTATCTTGACACTCACCGCCGGCAGGATGGGTAACACTTTGGTTAGCCAGCAATGATGTAATCCCGCTCGTCGAAGGTCGCCAGCAGGATGTTTTTGAAGTGAATGGCCCAGATCCCGTCGTCGATATTCTTCCAATCCTATGTGCTGATCGACCATCGCGTTCGCGAGGTAGAGCAACCTGGGGTGACGCCGGGGACAAATAGCCCTATCTTGGGCTGTCCTCACCCTGACGTCATGAACCCAGTCGACCATCTGAACGCCGCGCTCGTTGGGCGCTACGAGATCGGGCGCGAGATCGGCGCCGGCGGGATGGCGACCGTGTACCTCGCCCGCGACCTCCGTCACAACCGCTCGGTGGCGCTGAAGCTGCTCAATCCGGAGCTCGGTGCGGTCCTGGGCAGCGATCGGTTCCTGTCCGAGATACAGGTAACTGCGAACCTGCAGCACCCCAATCTGCTGCCCCTCTTCGACTCCGGTGACGCCGACGGGCTGCTGTTCTACGTGATGCCGTACATCGCCGGCGAGTCACTTCGCGCGCGCCTGATGCGCGAGAAGCAGCTGCCGGTCGACGAGGCGGTCCACGTCGCGGTCGCGATCGCGAGCGCACTCGACTACGCGCACCGCCAGGGCGTCGTGCACCGCGACCTCAAGCCGGAGAACATTCTTCTCCATGAAGACCAGCCGCTGATCGCGGATTTCGGCATCGCGCTCGCAGTCAGCCGCGCCGGCGGCAACCGCATCACGCAGACGGGGCTGTCGCTGGGAACCCCGCAGTACATGTCGCCGGAGCAGGCGACCGGTGATCGCTCGGTCGATGGACGCACCGATATTTACTCGCTTGGGGCGATGCTGTACGAGATGCTCGTCGGGGATCCGCCGTACACCGGCAGCACCACCCAGGCGATCATCGCCAAGGTGATCACCGAGCGGCCACGGAGGGTTCGCCTCTCGCGTGACTCGGTTCCCGTTCATGTCGATGCGGCGATCGATTGCGCGCTCGCGAAGCTGCCCGCGGATCGCTGGCATACCGCTCATCAGTTCGCGGACGCACTGCGGGGAAAGGCGGTCGCACTTCCGTCGAGCGCGCCGACCCATGCCGCCGCCGAACGAGAGTCGGCTGGAGTGCTGGGTCGGCTGAAGACGTCGCCCCTGGCGTGGGCGGCGGCTTTGATCGTGGCCGTGGCCATCACCGCTTGGGAGCGGAACCGCCGTGAGTTGCCGGATGCCGCTCCGGTTCGCTTCGCCCTGTCGCTGATGCCGAGCGAGCGGCTCGCCGTCAGCGTCGCTCAGCCGATAACGATCTCCCCGGACGGCCGAAGGATCGTCTACGTGGGCGCGCGACAGTTGTACGTCCGGGATCTGGATCGATTGCAGACTCGCGCGCTCGCCGGCACCGAGAACGCCATTTCGCCGGCGGTCTCGCCCGACGGGAGGTGGGTCGCCTTCACGTCGCTGGGAAAGCTGAAGAAGGTTCCGATCGACGGTGGTCCCGCGACTGTCCTGAGTGATGCGACCGGGCCGGCGGGCGTGAGCTGGCTCTCGACCGGGGAGCTCGTTCTCGCGAAGCAGAACAGGAGCTCCAACACGACCCTCTGGCGAGTGCCGGCCGATGGCGGCGATCCGCAACTGCTCGCTCCGCTCGATTCCGCAAGCGGCGAGCGCTACCAGTGGTATCCCCACGCGTACGCGCGCGAACGGCTTGTTCTCTACACGAGTCTGGGCAGAGCGGGGGTGTCGGGCCCGCGCCTCGCGGCGTTCTCGCTGAAGACGGGAAAAACGACGCAGCTCGGTATCGAGGGCACGTACGTTCTCGGCGTCGCCCTTGGGCAACTGATCTACGTGCGCAGCGACGGTGCGCTGATGGCCGTTCCCTTCGACGCGCAGCGAATCAGGGTGACGGGGTCCTCGATTCCGCTCGCGGAAGGGGTGCAGGTTCAGACCGTCGCCGCCGCCGCCGCGGTGTCGCCAACCGGCACGCTCGTGTATCTCCATGGCGCCAGCACCAGTCAGGTCGTGCTCGTCGACGAACACGGCGCGTCACGGACGCTCCTCGAGGAGAAGCGTCGCTATCTGCATCCGCGATATTCGCCCGACGGTAGTCGCATCGCGTTCGATGTTGCCTCCGCACAGGCGACGGACGTCTGGGTCGCGGACCTGGCGTCGGGGACCTTCACCCGGCTGACCACGACTGGCAACAGCGACCGCCCTGAATGGTCGCCTGATGGAAAGCGGATCGTCTTTCTCGCCAACCGCGACACGTCCAGTGCGCCGTGGGGAGTGTGGTGGCAGCCCGCCGATGGAAGCGCGCCGGCGGAGCGGATTTTTGCCGGAAACTACGATATCCGCGAAGCCATCCTGACGCCGGATGGTCGCTCGATCGTGTATCGCGAGGACAACACGCAAAGTCGCGCGGACATCATGCTTCTGCCGCTCGACACCCCGCGCGTACCGCGGCCGCTGCTCACCAGCCAGTTCGACGAGATGCTGCCTCGCGTCTCACCGGACGGCCGATGGCTCGCCTATACATCCGATGAGAGCGGTCAAACGGAGGTGTACGTCGTCCCATTTCCTGCGGTCTCGGGACGTTTCCAGGTGTCCGTGGGGGGCGGGAGCGAGCCGCTGTGGTCGCCGGATGGCACTCGGTTGTTCTATCGTAACAGCGCCCAGGTAATCGCGGTGACAATCGCCCGTCAGAATGCCGAAGCTCCACCCGAGCACGACGACGCCGGACTCAGTGCCGAACGCCAGCGACCGGGTGCCGAATCGAGATCCCCGCTCACCATCACTGGCCGGACCACGCTGTTCGAGGCCGACTACAGCACGCACCCGTGGCACCCGAATTACGACGTCGCTCCAGGGGGAAAGCATTTCGTCATGCTGCGGCCGTCCACTGACGAAACGCAGCTCATCGTCGTCGTGAACTGGGTCGATGAGCTGCGCAGGCGAATCGCGGAAACACCATAACCGGCGATTCTGCCGAGTGGCTTCGGTGAATCCGAGTCTCGCATTTGTGCAGATCGAGTCCTATCGTATCCATTGGCTGGCCTCCCGGTGGTGGGACGCGTCGCACGACGCTGATCCCGTGTAAACCCTGTGGGGCGACACAGTGCCACCACGTCGCCGTGGAGGTCCAGCCGCTTCATTCCAACTGAGCTAAATGCGTTATGCCGCACTCAGGCAACAGGAAGGAAGGATTGCGAGGAGTACGCCAATGGCGTAGATTGTCCCATGTACTTCTTCGAGACTCCGGTGTTCACGGCGTTGATCACTCGACAGTTTCCCGATGACGCGTATCGAGCCTTGCAACTCGCGCTTGCTCTGCGTCCCGAGCAGGGCCCACTCATTCCGGGGGGTGCCGGGATTCGTAAATTGCGTTGGAGCGCCGAGGGCCGCGGCAAACGCGGCGGCTTGCGAGTCATCTACTACTGGGCTCCGAGCGACGATGCCTGTTACCTTCTTTACGCCTACGCCAAGAATGAGCAGGGCGATCTGACGCCGACGCAGGTGCGGGCGCTCGCCCGTCTCGTTCGGGAGGAATTCAAATGAAAGATGCTGCATTTCGCGAATTGATGACCAGTGTGCGCCAGGCTGGACGGATACGCCGCGGCCGCCTCAAGGCGGGGCGTGTGACGGAGTTCAAGGCGGCTGACGTGAAAGCGATTCGTGCCGAGTTGGGCCAGTCGCAGGAGGAGTTTGCTCTCATGATCGGAGTCAGCGTCGCGACGCTGCGGAACTGGGAGCAGGGCCGCCGCACGCCTGACGGGCCCGCGCTCGCATTGCTTCGCGTCGCCGGCGCAAATCCGAAAGCGGTGGCAGACGCCTTGCATCCACGCCCCAGGCGCGGTGCGGCATAACGTACGCTGCCTGACAAGGGTCTTGCTCCACTTTCGTAGACACTTCCACCTAACGACAATGGAGTGTCGTCGATGCCACGATCAGGCCCGCGAACCGTACGGAAGTACAGCGACGAGTTCAAGTTGACGGCTGTTCGTTTGAGTCAGCAGTCGGGGATTCAGGGGAAGACCGTCGCCGCTGCGCTGGAGATCCATCCCTTCATGCTGTCCAAGTGGCGGAAGGATGTGCGGGAAGGGTTGGTGCGAGGGAAGGCGCCAAAGGGGGCGCCTCTCGGGCGCCGCCCTTGACCAAATGTATATACACGGGTATATTGCCCCATGCGGTTCTCTTGAGACCCGGACAAGAGCAGCGTCCATTACCGCGACCGAGGATTCGACTTCGCGTTTGCCGCGCTGATCTTTGATGGTCCGACGCTGGAGCGCGAGGACACGCGGCGGGACTACGGCGAGCGCCGGATCGTGGCAACCGGGCTGGCGCAGGGTTTGGAGCTCACCGTTTGCTACACAGATCGTGTGGATCCCGACGGAGAGGTAAACCGCCGAACTCTGTCAGCCCGCCGGAGCAATCGCCGTGAGCGCAAGGCATACCAGGAAGCCCTCTCAAGTCGCTGAGCCACCCAAGCGTGGCCGGGCGGATCTGGCGCGCCTTCGGAACGTATCCGAGCGTGATATCATGCGATCTTCTCCCGAGGAACTCGCCGATCTGCCGACCGACTTCTGGGATGATGCGGAGTTGGTCATGCCCGTGGCAAAGCAGGCGATTTCGCTACGGGTAGACGAGGACGTCCTCAAGTGGTTCCGCAGCTTGGGCCCGAGATATCAAACGCGTATGAATGCCGTACTTCGATCGTACATGAAGCGGACGGGTGGTCGTGCAGGCCGCTCTCGTTCGACGTCTCGATAGTGCGGAATGACCCTTAGGTCGGAGCTTTCATGAATAGACTCGCCTCGGTGTCACTCGCCCTTCTGCTTGCCGCGAACTTGCAAGCGCAGGTTACCGAAACGCCGGTGCCCTTCGACAGTAGCGGACGGGTGCAATCGATCACGCCACCGCTTGCCTCAAGGTTGGGATTAGTGCCACCGACCTGGCCCGTTGAAGGTGTGTATGTGGAAGTCCGGCTGTATCAGCTCGGAACCGGGTTTGTTCTCGCGGCCGCGCGACCGAACGGCGAGATCACCCGCTATGTAATCACCGCCGAGCAAGCCGCGGAGCTGCGGGCGCGCGTGACGGAGGCGATGGCGCGAGTGGGACGTCCAGCCACGGAGGAAAATCCTGATGTAATCTCTGAACGCGCCGGAGGTGCGTTCATGCTCAACCAGATGATCCTTGCCTTCACGTTGTACGGCGGATCCCTGGCTACGATCGTGGCGGATGAGACGTTATCCCCGGCGCTTTATCTGATGGCGCCCGCGGCGACGTTTTTCATTGCCGCGAATTACGCGAAACACAACCCCGTGTCGCGTGCACAGAATCATCTCGCGAGCGACGGCGCGTTTCGCACCGCGCTCATGGCCAACGGGGCGTTGTTTGCACTCGGCGTCGATGACGAACCAAAGGCGTACGCGGCTGCAACGTTTCTGGGTGGCGTTGCGGGCGCCATCGGGGGAATCACCCGTGGCAGGAGCTACACTGATGGGGAGGCGCATGGCGCGACATGGGGCTCCACGTCGCTCGCCGCGGTCACCTTCGGAGTCATGG
>JBKJRV010000239.1:0-3665 GCA_046593115.1 Gemmatimonadaceae bacterium | reverse complement strand
GGCGCGTGCGCCGAGCGACAGGACGGAGGCGAGGTGTGTCCGATCTTGTGCCCGGAACAGAGTATTCCGACGCGCGACACGGTGATTGAGGGGATCGGCGTGTCGGCGACGGTATCGTCGTATCCTGCGCGAGGGAGCGAGCCAGTGCTGCTGCTGGCCAAGCGTGGCGATTCGCTGGACACGCGGGCGGTCATCCGGTTCGACTCCATTCCGAGTCGCTATCGAAGGTCGGTGTCGAACACCGACACCACGACCGCGCCGATCGCGTTCGTCGACAGTGCCGAGCTGCGGCTGCGCATTGACCCGTCAGCAACGCAGGCGACGACGCCGGTGACCGTATCGCTCTATGACGTAGACACCATGCCGCGGACAGCTCGACGGCGGCGCTGGTGGCGCTCTTTCGTGCCGACCGGCTGATCGGCGCTGCCACCTTTGATACCGCGGCGCTGAAGGACACACTGCGTGTGAAGATCGACACCGCGTTCCTTCGCCAGCGCATCGTTAATCGGCAGCGCGTTCGGATTGGTGTGCAGCTCACCAGCAGCGAGAGCGTACAGCTGCGTGTCTTCTCCAGTCTCACCGAGGCTGGACCCCAACTGGTCTTCGATCCGTCGGCCGACACCGCCACGCGCGTTGGGTCATATCGGCCGGTATCGCTGACGCCTGAAGAAGACGAAGCGCTCGCGCGCGATCTGGCGGATTTCACGCTGATCGTCACCGGCAGCGATGACCCGGTCAGCACGCCCAATGTGCTGCGCGTTGGCGGGCTGCCGTCGAGTCGCGGGTATCTGCGCTTCGAGCTTCCCGAGTCCATCGTGGATTCCGGGACGGTGGTTCGGGCCACACTGACCCTGACGCAGATTCCGTCGCTGCGATTCGACTCGGCGCAGGGCGTGACGCTGTACGCGCACCCGAGCATCGCGAGCGCGGTCATCAGCGCGCCGGACAAGGCGGCGCTGCTCATCGGCGCGGTCACGGATTCCGCGCAGGTCACGCCGAATGGCGCCGGCCTCATAGAGTTCGAGCTCGTCCGTCTGTTCCGTCGATGGAAGGGCACGAAGGCCGTGGACCAGCCCCGAGTGCTCATTCTGCGTGCGTCGACCGAAGGGATATCGCCGGTCGAACTGCGCATTCACGATGTGAACGCCGCATCCGGACTTCGGCCGCGACTTCGCATTACCTACGTTCCGCGCGTCGACTTCGGTCTCCCGTAAATGCCACGATCCCTTTCCATTCTGCTAGCGGCCGCCCTGGCAATGTTCCCCGTGGCGGTCGGCGCTCAGGGCACGCTGTCGGCGCAGGGGTTCGGGTATCCGCCCGGGCAGTTGAGCACGCGCGCCCGTGCGACGGCGGGCGCCTTCGGCGAGTTCGATGCGCAGTCCCCGATCAATCCGGCAGCGCTGGCAAACTGGGGTCGTCCGGCGCTGTTCTTCCAGTATGATCCGGAGTTTCGCCGATCCTATTCGGGCGCCGCTGAGGATCGCGCGCGCATTTCGCGGTTTCCGGTGATCGCCGGGGCGCTCCCCATCAAGCAGACGTTGATGTTCGGCATTGCGACGTCCACGCTCCTGGATCGCACGTGGGGCACGCAGTCGACGCGACGCGAGCTGATCGGAGCCGACTCCGTGTCCTTCACCGAAAGCTCCCGTAGCGTCGGTGCCATCAACGACGCGCGTCTGGGCGTCGGCTGGTCGCGCTCGAAGTCGCTCCGGCTGGGTGCGGGCCTACATTTCATCACCGGGGAGAACACCCTCCGGGTGCGTCGCGAGTTCGTGAGTACGGCTTTCGACACCCTCGACCAGACGGCCCGGCGTGGATATGGCGGAATTGCGGGCTCGGTGGGCGTGGAAGCGCGCCTGACGCAGGATATCTGGTTGGCGGGATCCTATCGACTCGGCGGGCGGATGAGCGCCTATTCGGATGATACGACGGTCGCGAAAGCAAACGTGCCGAGCCGCCTCGGCGCCGCGCTGCGCTATGAAGGCATTCGGGGTCTGGCGATTGCCGGCTCAGCCAACTGGACGGAGTGGACCTCGCTGCGCGACCTCGGGAGCGACCGTCTCGCGGTGAGCGACGCCCTGGACTACGGCATCGGCGTCGAAGGGCGTGGCCCTCGCTGGTTCGAGAGCGACATCCCGCTCCGCGCCGGCTATCGTCGCCGCACCTTGCCGTTCACCGTGGCCGGCGAGGACAAGGTGACGGAATCCGATATCAGCGCGGGGTTCGGGATCCCGCTGGTGCGCTCGCGGAGCAGCTTTGATTTCGGCATCGAGCGAGCCTCACGGCAGGGCGTTCGGGGCACGAACGAACGCGCGTGGACTCTGAGCTTCGGAATTCTCGTTCGACAGTAGCATGAGCGAAGCGCGAGGGAGGGACCCGATCATCCTCGTCGCGGATGACGTTCCGGCGAACGTGGAGCTTCTTGTCGATCAGCTCAGTACTCTGGGCTATGGCATCATCTCCGCGCACGACGGCCCGAGTGCGGTAGCCATGGCGTTCGAGCATCGGCCGGACCTCTGCATTCTCGACGTGTCCATGCCTGCGGGTGACCTGCAGGTGGACGATCGCTCCACGGGCTTCGAGGTCTGCCGGCGCATCAAGCGCGACCCGCGCACGGCGCGCATTCCGGTCATTTTCGTCACGGCGCTGAACGACACGACCGATCGCGTGAAAGCAATCGAGGCCGGGGGTGACGACTTCCTCACCAAGCCGCATAACCGCCTGGTCCTCGGCGCTCGCGTGCGCAGTCTTATCCGCCTTAAGGCGGCCACGGACGCGCTCGAGGACAGCATGCGGAAGCTGCGCGAGCTCGAAAAGGTTCGCGATGACCTGATGAAAATGATTGTGCACGACCTCAAGACGCCGCTCACGTCGATCATCGCCGGACTGGAAATGGTGATGGATGGCGACTTCGGTGTTCTGGGCGAGCAGCAGAAGCAGGTGCTCGGCGATGCGGAGTCGAAAACCGAGGAGCTGCTCACGCTGATCGAGGATCTGCTCGAGGTCGCGCGCATCGAGGAGACAGCGATGGTCCTCTCGCCGACCCGCATCGCTCCCGCCGCGTTCCTGACGGAAGTACTGCACGAGTGGAACGTGCGCTTTCAGCAGGCCGGTGCGTCGGCGGTCATCGATGTGACGGATGACGCCCCCGTCTTCGACGCCGACAAGGCGCTGTTGAAGCGAGTCTTCGCGAACCTGATCCAGAACGCGATCACGCATTCGGGTCACGCGATCAAGCTGATGCTCAGTGCCCGCCGAGACGGCGATCACCTGCTCTTCACTGTGGCCGACAACGGCCCGGGTATTCCCCCCGAGTATCACGAAGTGATCTTTCGAAAGTTCGAGACGCTCAAGGCGCCTCTCGTGCCCCGCGTGCGGAGCTCGGGGCTGGGACTCGCGTTCTGCAAGCTGGCGGTAGACGCGCATCGTGGCCGGATCTGGGTCCAGAGCACCGAGGGGAAGGGCAGCGCGTTTCACATTGCTTTGCCGGTACATCAGGCCGGCGAAGTGGCAGCATCCGTGTGAAGGTCTATCTCCGCACCTTCGGGTGCCGGGCGAACCGGTACGACAGCGAGCAGGTGCGTGCGATGCTCCAGGCGGGTGGCCACGAGCTGATCGCGCGGTGTTCGGCGTGGGTGCCGATGTCATCGCGGGCTTTCCGGGCG
>JBKJRV010000229.1:0-13354 GCA_046593115.1 Gemmatimonadaceae bacterium | reverse complement strand
TGGGATGCCACGGCCCGTATCACGCACGCGAATATGGATACGGTCGTCAACGACATCCCAGTCTACCGAGATTGTGCCACCAGCCGGCGTGAACTTGATCGCGTTGGTGAGCAGATTAAGCAGGATCTGCAACGTGCGCTCGCGGTCCGCGCACGCCAGGGCGTCTTCCTGGCGAGCTGTACACACATACGTCAACTTCTTTTCCCGGACCTGCGGACGAATGAGTGTGTCGATGCTCGCAACGAGCTCGTTGACCATCACGTCTTCGATCTTCAGCTGAACGCGGCCCAGGTCCAGCTTCGCGAAGTTAAGGATATCACTGACGAGCCGGGTCAGGTGCAGCTGACTTCGGCGGATGCGCTTCAGGTCTTCACGCTGTTCCGCCGAGATGGGTCCGCGAATGCCTTCCTCGATGAGCTGAGCATAGCCGCCAATGGCATTGAGTGGAGTTCGCAGCTCATGACTCATGGTGGCGAGAAACGCGGATTTTGCCTTGTTGGCCTCGTCGGCGGCCGAGCGCGTGGTCTGCGCTTCCTCGGTAGTCTGCACCAGATCGACATTCGCGATCAGCAGCTCCTCATTCGCCTTCTCGAGCTCCGACTTCGCCAACTCGAGCTCCGACTTCGCCAACTCGAGCTCGGCCGCCTGGGCTTCGAGCTCGGTCGCCTGTTCCTCCAGGCGGAGCTGGCTCTCGAGCGTTTCCTGAAACAGGCGCGCGTTCTCGATCGCACTCGCGGCCCGACGTGCCAGATCGGTGGCAAGCTCCACGTCCTGCTTATCATAGCGCCGTCCTGATTCCGCGGTGACCAGCGTGATCACGCCCAGCACGCCGATGCGAGAGGCGAGCGGAACGGCGATGTAGGATTTCAGTCCGAGATTCCTGAGCAGCTCCAGGTGCTCGCTGTTGCGGCTGGCCTCGGAGAGCAGGGCATCGGGAATATTGGCCTCATGTTCCGCGACGCCGGTGCGCAGGACGTGGGGCACGCCGCGTGGCGCGTCGGGGTCTGGTGGATACCGCTCATCGAGCGTTCGCACCAACTCGAGCTTGTCGGGATCGGTATGCATGACCGCGAGTCGCTTGGTGCCCTCGGGTGTCAGCATGTCGATCGCGCACCAGTCCGCGATGGCCGGAACCGCAAGCCGGGCGACGCTGGTCAGGGTCGTCGCAAAGTCGAGCGAGGACTCCAGCACCTCACTCGCCGCCAGCAGAAACGCCCGATTTGCTTCTGCTTGTTTTTGCTGCGTGAGGTCCCGCATGTAACCCGTGAACATGGCCGGACCATCGACGGCAAGGCGGGTGATCGAAAGCTCCACTGGAAACTCCGAGCCATCGGAGCGCATGCCGGTGATCTCGATGCGCTGATCGATGAAGCGCTTCTCACCGGTTGCCAGGTACCTCTCCATGCCGCGCCGGTGACCTTCCCGCAGGCTCGGCGGCACGATGAGCTCATTCATCTTCTGCCCAACCGCCTGCTCCCGCGTATACCCGAACGTGCGCTCCGCGGCCCAATTGAACTCCAGAATGACGCCGCAGTGATCGAGAGTGACAATGCAGTCCAGGGCCGCCTCGAGAATCGCGGCGTGTGTGGCTTCGCTGCGCCGAATCGCGTTGTCGATCCGACGGCGCTCCAGGAACTGCCCGAGCTGATTGCCAAGGCCGCTCACGGTCTGCAACAGCGCCTCGTCCGCCACTCGCACCGTGGACGTCAAAAACTCCATGACCCCGAGTGTCTCGTCGGGTCCACGGACAGGGAACGCGATCGCACTCCGGATACTGCTTGCCTCAAACAATGCGGCGCGGGGAAGCAATGGCTCGACTGTCACGTCCGGAACCCAGACCGGCGCCCCCGTGGCCCAGACCCGGCCCGGAATGCCACGACCGCGGCCGAGCGCGTGCTCTCGAACCCCCTTTTCGAACGCGGCCGACTGTTCTCCCAACGGGGACCAGAACGCCTGCACCCGCAGCACCTCCGCGGCACGATCAATCATCCAGTAAATGCCGATTTGCAACTCTAGCTGCTCCCCAATCACCTTGAGCACCCTCGGCATGACGTCGACCGTGCCCGGGGATTCGACGAGAACACGGCTCACCGCGGACTGGGCGCGCGCGCTGCTGGGCGAGCTTGCGCTCCGTTGCATCCTGCACCACCGAGATCAGATACTTCACGTCGCCCGATGACGTGGTGACCGAGGACACGGTTCGGTCAACCCAGACGGTCGTCCCGTCGCGACGGAGGTAGCGTTTCTCGAGGGAGAACCACGGCAGATCGCCCGCCAGCAACTGGCGAGTCAGCTCTTGCTCCCGGTCATTGTCATCGGGATGCGTAATGTCCTGGAGCGAGCGCGCCAGCAGCTCGTCACGGGAATAGCCCAGGATTTCCGTGAGCCGGTGATTGACGCGAAGCCAGCGACCGTCGGCAGTGACATGAGCCAATCCGACCGCTGCTTGTTCGAACGTCGCGAAAGCGTTCCTCGCTCTCGCGGAGGGCACTCTCGAGTCGGTGCAGCTCATCGCTGGCGGCTGGTGTCGGCATGCTCACGGATCCAGAAGCGGAACAACCGGCATCACCCCCCCCGCCATGAAGGTATCAGCCCGACATCGGGTTGAGCTTTGCGGTATCGGCGATCAATGCAGTGACGAGAAGATCAGCGCAAGGTCGGTGCCCGATATCGTCCCGCACACCGTCCAGTGATCCTGCGTGTTCTCAATTGGCGGTCCTCTCGATAATATGCCGGAAGGTGCGACCGCGGGCACGCTCCCCATGTGATGCATGCCACCACGGCGGTCGCCCCCGCACTATCCAGTCAGCCGCCTCCTCGAGACTTCATCATGCGAATCAACATCCCGCTCTCCGGCATCTTCTTCCTGGTCCTCCTGTCTTCGGCCTGCTCGAAGGATGCGACGGAACCATCGATCGTCGCCAAGGTCAATGTCTCGCCCGGCACCGCCGCAATGCAGGTGGGAGAAACACGACAGCTCGTCGTCACCGCGGAAGATGCAACCGGTGGGAGTGTCACCTCACCGGTGATCTGGAGGTCGAGCGCGGACGCAGTCGCTACGGTCAGCCGCACCGGACTCGTGACCGCAACAGGTCGGGGCAGCGCGACGATCACCGCGACTGCTGGCGGTGTGCAGGGTCAGTTCCTGGTAACCGTGAATCTGCCCGTATTTTCCGTACAGATCTCGCCCGCCTCGCCCACGCCGCTGTTCATGGGCGATACGGTGCGATTGACGGCCGTGGGCAAGGATTCGCTCGGCAACGTGGTGGAGGGTGCTGTCTCGTGGCAGACGAATAACCCCGGCCGTGCGGCGGTCGATGCCACCGGACTGGTGACCGCGAAGGAGTTTGGAGACGTAGTCGTGACCGCCACCGTTGGCGGTCGCTCGGGCTTCGTCACGGTCCGCGTGCAACTCACGTTGCAGCAGATCAGCTCAGCGCGAGCGACGGTGTGCGGCGTCGCCGCAAATGGAAGCGCGTACTGCTGGGGCTCCAATGAGCTGGGTCAGCTCGGGAACGGCTCGCCGGATACAGCGCACCGGAACGTCCCGGTGCGCGTTGCCGGCAACGTCGCATACAAGCAAGTGGCAGTGGGGGGCCTGCACGCGTGCGGACTTTCCACCGCCGGTGCGGCGTACTGCTGGGGCTACAACGTGCTCGGCCAGCTTGGAAACGGGACCAACGACTTCAATGCAGTCCGCAACTCCACGCCGACGGCGGTGGCCGGCGGCCGGGTATTCACCTCCCTCAGCGCCGGTCTGTATCACACTTGCGGCCTGACCGTGCCGGGAGAAATTTTCTGCTGGGGCGACAACGAGGTGGCGCTCCTGGGCTCCCCGGTCGCCGAAACGTGCACGGCCAATGACCAGGGGTCCACCGTCACGTTCCCCTGTTCAAAAACGCCGCGAATCGTCGCCGGTGGCGTGACGTATTCGGCACTCAGCGTCGGCTCGCTGCATACCTGCGCGGTTGCGACGAGCGGCGCCGCGTATTGCTGGGGTCTCAATTACCTGGGCGCACTTGGAATCGGAGTTGCCGACACGGTCACGCGCTATCAGGCGAACCTGGTGACGGGAAGCCGCACCTACACCGCGATAGTTTCCGGCTTCAATCATTCGTGCGGCATTGCGACGGGTGGCGCCGCATTCTGCTGGGGCGAGAACTACGACGGGACCCTCGGCACCGGGACCAGTGACACTCTCCCGCACCCCACTCCGCTTGCAGTCGCCGGCGGTCACAACTACACCATGCTGACCTCGTCAGGCTGGCACACGTGCGGCGTCACGACGAGCGGAAGCAACGTGTGCTGGGGGTTCAATGAAGACCGGCAGTTGGGTTCGGCCGCGACCGCCATCTGTGTCTATGATCTGAATGGCTACTCGTGCTCGCCGACGCCAACGGCAGTGAGCGGGTCAGTGAAGTTCACGGCGATGTCCGCGGCCTGGTTCAGCACGTGCGGCATCACGTCGAAGTCGGGCATTTATTGCTGGGGGTGGAATGGATTGGGGCAGCTTGGGACTGGAAACGACGTGAGTGCCGAGTCGCCCGTACCTGTGACGGGCAGCCCACTCGGCTCGACCCCACCCATGGCCAGTTTCCCCCGGGATCTGGAGCGGCGCAGGGGGATGGGCATTCCGCGCACAGTGTCAGGCTTGATGCGCTCGTCTCGTCATCGTTGATCCTATGGCCTCTACGTACTCGTTCGACGTTACGACCGGCGTCGAGATGCAGGAAGTCGATAACGCCGTGAATCAGGCGCAGAAGGAGGTTGCCCAGCGGTACGACTTCAAGGGCTCCAAGGCGAGCATCGAGTTCAGCAAGGAAGAGAATGCGCTGATCCTTGTTGCCGACGACGACTTCAGGATGCGCGCGCTCTTCGACATCCTGCAGGCGAAGCTGTTCAAGCGAGGAGTGCCCGTAAAGAATCTCGATGTTGGTGAAATCAAGCCCGGTGGGGGCGACACGGTGCGCCGCGCCATCACCCTCAAGACCGCTCTCGACAGCGACACCGCCAAGAAAGTATCGGCGGCCATCAAGGATGCGAAGATGAAGAAGGTGCAGGCAGCGATTCAGGGCGATCAGGTGCGCATCACGTCGGCATCGAAGGACGAGCTGCAGACCGCCATGCAGCTGCTGCGCGCAGGTGACTTCGGCGTTGAGCTGAAGTTCGGGAACTATCGCTAACCGGCCTCGCCCTGCGCGGGGGGCGCGGCCCCGCTAGCTTTCGGAGTGCGCCCACCCTCCGTGATCCGCCCGTGAAAGTCGGTTTCATTACCCTCGGTTGCGACAAGAACACCGTCGACACCGAGCGGTATGTCGCGCGCCTCGCCGGCGCCGGTGCCGAATACACCGCCGAGCTCGGCGATGCGGACATCATTCTGGTGAACACCTGCGGTTTCATCGATGCGGCCAAGCAGGAGTCCATTGATGCGCTCCTGGAGGCTGGCCGCCTGAAGGCCGAGGGCAGCTGTCGCGCGGTGGTGGCGCTCGGGTGCATGGTGCAGCGTCATGAGTCCGAGCTGCGAGAGGCGCTTCCGGAAGTAGACTTGTTTCTTGGCTCCGCCGAAGTGGACCGGCTTATCCCTGAGCTGGAGCAGCGCGGCTTCCTTGACGGCGCCACCGAGTCGCATCCGGGCGAGCGGATCTACACGGGAGCGTTGCCGCACGTCCGCTATCTCAAGGTGAGCGAAGGGTGTGATCATGGGTGTGCGTTCTGCGCCATCCCGCTCATGCGCGGCAAGCATCGCTCGTTCTCGCTGGGCGAAGTGGTGCGGGAAGCCCAGTTGCTGGAGCTGCAGGGCGCGCGCGAGGTCAACCTGGTCGCCCAGGATCTCGCGCATTATGGCCGCGACATTCGCGGCGGCGCTCGACTGTCGGAGCTGCTGGAGGCGTTGCTGGCCGAGACGTCGCTACCGTGGTTTCGGCTGCTCTATCTCTATTCGGCGGGCATTACCCCGAAGCTGCTCGAGGTGATGGGCGCGAATTCACGGATCGTCCCCTATCTGGACATGCCGATCCAGCATGCGTCCGATGCGGTGCTCGCCCGGATGCGTCGGCCGGAGCGGCGTCAATCGATTCGGGATCGCGTTGCCCGCGTCCGGGAAGTGATCCCGGATGTCGCCATTCGGACCACGTGCATCGTGGGATTTCCGGGTGAAACCGACGACGATTTTACGACACTGCTCGAATTTCTCGAGGCAACCCAGTTTGAGCGCGTGGGCGCCTTCACGTATTCCCCGCAGGAGGGAACGCGCGCCGCGGCGCTGCCCGATGACGTCCCGGACGCGATCAAGCGTGAGCGACTGGAGCGTTTGCAGGAGCTTCAGCGGTCCATCACTGTCGAGCGGTACGAATCCCGGCTCGGCCGTGTGGTGCGTGGCATCGTGGACCGGCGAGCCACTGGCGACGCGTCCACACAGGCGCGTGTCGTCTGGCAGGCCGACGACATCGACGGCGTCACCTGGCTCCCCGGAGCTGTCCATGCACCGGGCACCATTGTCGACATCGCGCTGGACGATGTGGTGGACGATTTCGATTTTCGCGGCCGTGTCGTCGGGGCCATCGATGCGCCTGCGTCGATCGTGACCGCTACCCGTCGTCCGCTGCCAATGGCGGCGACGATGGGCAGCTTCGGGCGGTAGCTGCGGGCGTGATGCCAGCCATTCTTCGACAGGGACGGGTTCGCAGTCCCGGCACTCGCCGCACCGCGCTGGTCGCCGCGTTCCTCGTCACCATGGTCGCGTGCGCGGCCGTTTCCGCCGGGGGTTCGCGCCGACGGCAGGCCGACGACGACGGTCGCAGCATCCGCATTGGTGTGGTGCCTGGCAGAAAAGGGCCGCGGATCAGCGCCACCGGCGACTGGCGCCTCCTCGAATCGAATGCGCAAACGGTGCTCGCTCGCGGGGGTTCGGGCGAGAGCTGGACCGTCGAAGCGCGATCGGGCCGCGTGCGCGCGGTGCGCCCGGACGGGACGCCAACCGCATGGCGCATCTCCCCGCTTGTGCTGCGTGCCACGGGAGAGAGCGAGTTCGTCAGCGTCGATGGAAAAACGTATCGCGGGGAACTGTGGATCAGCGGACGATCCGGAGATCTGGTGCAGATCGTGAACGTATTACCGGTCGAGCAGTATCTGCGCGGCGTGGTGCCACTCGAAATCGGCACGACGCGCGACCTCAGCGAGTTCGCCGCCATCCAGGCGCAGGCCGTCGCGGCGCGCACGTACACATACGCGAAGCTACCGCTCACCACCGCGCGTCCGTATGATCTTGCCGCCACGGTGGACGACCAGGTGTACGGCGGCGAGCAGGCCGAGCGTCCGTTGTCCGATCGTGCCGTGAAAGAGACGCGGGGGCTGGTGTTGCGCTACGGTGGCCGACTGGCACAGGCGCCCTACAGCGCGACGTGCGGCGGAAGCACAGCCGCGCAGCCGGAAGTGTGGACCCACCGCAGAGAGGAGCCTTACCTGCAGCGCGTGAGCGATCGCATTCCAGGCACTGACCGCCATTTCTGTGATATTTCGCCCAGGTTCTCGTGGAGCCGCAGCTACACGGCCGACGAGCTCAACGCGTCTCTCGAACGGTATCTGAAGGGCTACGCCAGGGTATCGGCCGCGGGCGTCGGGACCACGCGCCTCATCGCCGTGGATCAGCTCACACCGTCAGGTCGCGTCGGCACGTTGACCATCGTTACCGATCAGGACCGATACCAGCTCAGGGGTAACGCCATCCGGTTCGTGCTCCGCAATACCGGTGGCGAGATTCTCAACAGCACGTATTTTTCCGTCGAGTCCGATGTCGGCCGCGATGGGCGGCTGTCGCGCGTGACCTTTACAGGGAGGGGCAATGGCCATGGCATCGGGATGTGTCAGTGGGGCGCCATCGGCCGAGCGCGCGCCGGGCAGGATTTTCGGACGATCCTGCGGACCTATTACCAGGGGACGACCATTGCGGCCATCGAGGATTGATCATGCCGTGCGCCTGGCGCTGGCACTGTTGGCCACCATGGGAGCGCGTTCCGCTTCGGCGCAGGAGGAGAACAGCTCGCTGTTCGAAAAGCTGAACCTCGACAAGCTGCGACTCTCCGCGCTCGGCGGCTCCGTTGGAGCCATGAAGCCATCGCAAATGCACACCACGCGGGCCTATTCACTCCACTCGGATTACGGCGAAATCGTGCCATCGATCCGTGTCGTGTTCACTGCCACGTACTGGGAATCGCGGTATACGGACAGGGCAGTAAGGCGGTTCTCGGATCAGTTCCGCACCAACCTGTCAGATCCCGCGGGCGATGACGAACTGCGAGAGTCGCGCATCAAGGTCTCCGACATCGCCGTCACCGCCGACCTGCGCTACGACTTCTGGAATCGGCCCACGATGCGTGGCTACATCGGCGGTGGCGGAGGGGCGCACGTGCTGAACGGCGAAGGCAAGTATATCTCGCAGACGTTCATCGAGACATCGCTCGACAACATTGCCGCTGGCGTGCTGGCGCTGATCGGCGGAGAAATCGTTGTCGGTCAGCGTGTCTCGGCGGGCATCCAGGGTCGCTACGACCTGCTGAGTGGCGTGAGTTATGGGTCCATTCGCTTCACCGGGAGCTATCATTTCGCGGCTACCGAGCCGGGAGTGAAGTGATGACCAAGCCGGTGCGCATTGGGCTCATCGGCGCCGGCGCCATCTCGCAGGTAGCGCACCTGCCCGTCCTGTCGCGTATGCGCGGTGCCACGCTGGTGGCGCTGTGCGACAACGACGGTCCCAAGGCGCGCTCGCTCGCCGATCGCTTCGGCGTGCCCGATGTGTTCACGGACATCGACGACCTGCTGGAATTCGACGAGCTCGATGCGGTCGTCATCGCGACGCCGAACCATTTGCATGAGCCGCACGTCCTCGCGGCCCTCGCCAAAAAAGTGCACGTGCTCTGCGAGCGGCCCCTCGCGCTCACCACGCGTGGCGTCGAGCGCATTCTTGCCGCCGCGACCCGCGTCGATCGGAAAGTCATGGTGGGTAACAACCACCGGTTCCGCAGCGATGTGCAGATGCTCGAGCGCTTCCTCCGTGGCGGGGAGCTGGGCCGAGTGTTGCGCATTCGGACCGGCGCCTATCAGATCGGCAAACCCACCGAGGGATGGCGGCACCGCCGTGCCGAGGCGGGCGGTGGGGCATTCCTCGAGCACGGGTTGCCGTTGCTGGACCTCGCACTCTGGCTGGGAGAATTCCCGGTGCCGATCCGGGTGTCCGCGCATGTGGAGAAGGCGAAGGGCACGGGCGCGGTCGAAGAGGCGATGCTCGTTCATCTCGAATGTGAGAAAGGAATTTCGATGTCGTTCGACATCGCGTCATCGTATGTTGGCGAAGAGGACCGCTGGTGGTTCGAGGTCCTCTCCACCCGAGGCACGGCGCGACTGGCGCCCCTGCGCGTCGTCAAACAGTTGAACGGCAAGCCGACCGACGTTTCGCCCAGCGGGGCGGCGGCGCGGGAGAGCGCGTTTCTCCAGTCGTACCGGGCGCAGCTTGCGCACGCGATCGCGGTACTCGGCGGCGAAGCGGAATACGAGGCGCCGACCGATCAGGTGGTCGTGTATCGAACGCTCGATGCCATCTACAAGGCGGCGGACGAAGCCAAAGAAATCAGATTGTGAGGGAGCGAGTTCTCTGGCCTGATCGCGCGGAGGCGAAGGCCGCGCTCGCGTCCGCTGCCCTGTTCGCGATCTCCTTCCCGCCCTTCCTGCTCGTCCTGCCGGCGTTTCTCTGTCTCGTTCCGTTCGCGCTTTACATCACGCGGCTCGCGGATGGCTCTGGAACGGCGCGGAGCGCGGCTCGCGTGGGGTTCTGGTTCGGCCTCATCGGGTACGGGTGCAATCTGTACTGGATCGCCATCGCGCTGTCGCTCTACACGAAGCTCGCGATCCTCGGCTACTTCGCGGCGTTGCTGGTCCTGGCGCCTGTCGTTGCCGCCGCAGGGGCGTCCCTGTACGCGGTTCGACGGCTCACGCGACTGCCCCTGGGTTTGCTGCTGCCAGTCGTATGGTCTGCTTCGGAAGTGGTCATCAACCGCATGAGCGACCTCGCGTTCCCGTGGCTGCCACTCGGTCTCGGCGTGTCGCGCATACCGGTGCTCGCGCAGATCGCGGATCTGAGCGGCGTCCGCGGCATCTCGTTCTGGATGGCGGCCACGGCCGGCCTGCTGGTAGACGCGTGGCTGCATCGCGCCACGCGAGGCGGAATTGCGCGGCGCACTGCCGGTGCCCTCACCGTAGCTCTGCTCGTGACGGCCTACGGCGTCGCGCGCATGCGCACCATCGAGATGCGGACGCTGGCTCCCATTGCGATCGTGCAACCCAACATTCCGCAGCTCGACAAGTGGCAGGAAGCCAATCGGGGTCGCATCGTCGGCATGATCGCCCAGTTGACACGCGAGCGCATGCTGCAGGGCGACGCGAAGCTCGTCGTTCTGCCTGAGGTCGCACTGCCGGGATTTCTCGCGGAGCACCCCGAGTGGCAGGATACTCTGCGGGCGCTCACGGCATTGAATGGGACACCGATCATCTTCGGCGTTCTGGATCTCGACTACCGTAGCCCCGAGGATTACGAATACTTCAACGCGGCCATGCTGGCCGACTCCACCGGGGCTACGAATACCCAGCCGGCGTATCACAAGGCGAAGCTCGTCCCGATCGTGGAGCGCGTGCCCTTCATGAACCCGCAGTGGTTCAAACGCTTCAAGTATTTTGGCGGCCTTGGGCGCGGCGAGCGGCAGACCGTTTTCCGGCTTCCCTTTGGCGGCTCGGGCGTGCTCATCTGCTATGAGTCGGTGTTCCCCGAGATATCGAGGTCCTATCGGCAGCGGGGGGCCGACGTCCTGCTGAACATCACGAACGATGCGTGGTTCGGACGGTCGCTGGCACCCTACCAGCACGAGGCGCATCTCGCGTTGCGGGCCATCGAGAATCGCGTCAGTGTGGTTCGGTCCGCGAATACTGGTATCTCGGGATACATCGATCCGCTCGGCCGCATTCACTACCGCACTGGTCTCTACGAGTCCGCCAGCGCGACGTATCGCACGGAGACGACGTCGATCATTACGCCGTATGTCCGGTTTGGCGACTGGCTTGGTATCGCTTCACTCATCGCGACGGCCATCGGCGTGATGGTATACGCCTCGCGCCGCAGACGTACCGCGTGACCGGTCCGCGCGCCGAGCCCGCCGCTTCGCGCGGCATCTCGGTGGGCATCGATGTCGGCGGGACGTTCACCGACCTGGTCGCGCTCGGGTGGGACGGGCAGGTCACCGTGCGCAAGGTACCGACGACCTCGCACGACCAGAGCGAGGGCGTCGTGCGCGCCATTCGGGATCTGGGGGCCGGTGCGGGAGCGATCACCCGGGTGATTCATGGCACGACGGTCGCAACGAACATGTTGCTCGAACGCGGGGGAGCACGGGTGGTCTTCTGCGCCACCGAGGGGGCGACGGATCTGCTGGAGCTGCGCCGGCAGGAGCGCGCCTCGCTCTACGATCTCTCGGTGCACCATCCGCCACCGCTGGTGCCGTTCGACCACGTCGTTGCTGTTCGTGAGCGGCTCGAGCCTGGCGTCGTCGCGAACGCACTGACCGACGATGAAGCTCGCCGCGTCGCCGATGCGGTTGCCGCCCTGTCGCCCGATGCAGTCGCCGTCGCACTCCTGCATGCGTATGAGAATCCCGTGCACGAGCAACGGCTCGCCAGCGCGCTGCGCGATCGCCTTCCGCACGTCGATGTCATAGTGTCGTCCGATGTCCACCCGGAGATTCGCGAGTACGAGCGCGCTTCAACGACCGTCGCCGAAGCGTACCTGCGCCGAGGCGTCGGGGGATATCTGGATCGACTTGGAGAACGATTGGAGACGCTTGGCCTGCCGGCGCCAGGCGTGATGCTGTCCAGCGGAGGGATGCGTCCCGCGAAAGCCGCCGCTCGCAGTGCCGTGGCGCTCGCACTCTCCGGTCCGGCTGGCGGAGTGATCGGCGCGAGTGCGATTGCCCGACAGGCAGGGATTCACCACGCGCTGAGCATCGATATTGGCGGCACCAGCGCCGATGTGGGATTGATCATCGACGGCGCACCGTTCACGGAGAACGGCGGATCGATCGCCGGCGTCCCGATCGCACTGCCTCGCGTGCTCGTGGAAACGGTTTCGGCGGGCGGCGGCAGCATTGGCTGGATCGACGGCGGCGGGATACTGCGCGTGGGTCCGCGGTCAGCCGGCATGTCGCCCGGACCGGCAGCGTTCGGACGAGGTGGCACGGATCCGACAGTCACCGACGCTCATGTCGTGCTGGGTCATATCACCGGGACGCAACTCAGCGCGGACATCACGATCGACGCCGCTGCCGCGGAGCGGGCCGTGGCCACACTGGCCACCGGACTCTCCACCACGCCGCTGCGTGTCGCGGAGGCCATGATCGCGATCGCCGACGCCGAAATGGCTCGCGCACTCCGTCGGCTTAGCGTGGATCGCGGCATCGATCCTCGACGCGCCGTACTCATTCCTTTCGGCGGGGGAGGGCCGTTGCACGCCTGCGGACTCGCGGACCGCATGGGCATGACGCGCGTATTGGTGCCTCCGCATGCAGGCGTGCTGAGCGCGCTCGGGCTCGCGATCAGTGGTGAGCAGCGATCGGCCGCTCGCAGCGTGATGCGTACCGCGTCCCAGTGCGACACCGGATTCATGCGAACTCTCCAGGACGCATTGTCCGGGCAGGTGCGCGCCGAAGGCGGGGCGGAAGGTGCCGTTCATCGCTGGTGGGCCCGCAGCCGGTACCAGGGGCAGGGTCATGAGCTGGAGCAGGCCCTTGAGCACGGCGAGAGTGGAACGGACGCGGCGCAACGGTTTGTCGAGCACCACAATGCGCGGTATGGGTTCACGCTCGATCGGGCGGTCGAGATCGTGAGCCTGCGGTGCGTGGCCGAGGTACCGGGCAGAGAGCTCCAGTTGCGAGCGGCTGAGCATGGCGGGAGAGATTCGGTGTGCGGGAAAGCCGTGATGCCACTGTCAAACGCAACCATGTTCGTCGGCGACGGGTGGACGGCGCACCCGCACCACAGCGGCGGCTGGCTTCTCGAGCGCGACGCATGAGCCAGCGTCCTTTCGGTGCGTCTGGTCCTGTTGTGCTGGCGCTTGCCGCATGAGCCAGCGCCCGTTCGACGCGCTTGGTCTCGGCGTCCTGTCGCACGCCGTCGCGGCAATCGCCGAAGAGATGGGCACGGTGCTGGAGCGTGGTGCGCTGTCGCCGAATATTCGCGAGCGACGCGATGCATCGTCGGCGATTTTCGACGCCGACGGCGTCATGGTCGCGCAGGCGGCGCACATTCCCGTGCACCTCGG
>JBKJRV010000043.1:0-6146 GCA_046593115.1 Gemmatimonadaceae bacterium | reverse complement strand
ATGCTGACTGAGCTGCGCATCCGCAATTTCGCCATCATCGAGTCGCTGACGCTGCCGCTGTCGCCAGGGTTCAACGCCCTCAGCGGTGAAACCGGCGCCGGCAAGTCGATCATTGTCGGCGCACTTGGCATGCTGCTCGGTGAGCGCAGCACGGGTGAGGTGGTGAGGACGGGGTCGGAGCGCGCGACGGTGGAAGGTGTCTTCGATATCGCCGATCGTCCGGAAATCGCTGCGGCGCTGGATGGGCGCGGCATCGAGATCGAAGACGACACCGTCATCTTCCGTCGCGAGATTTCGGCCAATGGTCGCTCCCGGGCGTGGGCCAATGGCGCCACGGTGACCGCCGGCACCCTCGGCGAGATCGGCCGACTCCTCGTGAACCTGCATGGCCAGCATGAAGCCCAGAGCCTGCTGGATGAGGATTCGCAGCGCGCGACGCTCGATGCCTTCGGGAGTGCGGCGGAGATGGCGGCGCGCGTGCGCGGTGCGCACGACGAGCTGATCGCGCTGCGGAGACAGATATCGGAGCTTTCCCGTCGAAAGGCAGACGCGGAGAAACGATCGGACTATCTCCGCCACGTGGTACGCGAGATCGAGGAGGCTCGGCTCTCGGCAGGGGAGGACGTCCGGCTCGAAGAAGAAGCGCGCCGGCTGGAGAACGTCGATGAGCTGCGCACGCTGGCGACGTCGGTGGTCGAGGCCCTCGAAGCGTCCGATGAGGCGGTGTTGCCGCGGCTGACCCGAGTGCGGCGGCCGATGTCCGCGTTGCAGCGCATAGACCCATCGCTGGAAAAGCTCCAGGAGCTGCTCGACAACGGACACTACGCGCTTGAAGAGCTGGCCCGGACGCTGGCCGATTACGCGGCGTCCACCGAGCTGGATCCCGAGCGCCTGGAAGAAGTGCGTCGGCGGAGAGATCTGCTCTTTCGCCTCACGAGCAAGTACGGTCCCACGCTCGCGCAGGTTCTGGAGACCGGCCGCACCTCGCGCGCGGAGTTGGACTTGGTGGATTCCGGGTCGCTGGACCTTCGGCAGCTCGAGCAACGGTCATCGCAGGCCGCCAAGCAGCTCGCCGAAGCGGCGGCCGAGCTCACGTCGTTGCGACGGAGTGCGGGGGAGAGGCTGTCCCGAGCGGTAGAGGCCGTGCTGCCCGACCTGGGCATGGTGGATGGGCACTTTGCGGTGGCGCTCGTGCCGCGCGCGGAGACCGGCGCCACGGGCGCGGAGGACATCGAATTTCGCGTCGCCCTCAACGTCGGTCATGAGGCGCGTCCCCTGGCGCGAGTCGCGTCGGGTGGCGAGCTGTCGCGTGTGATGCTCGCGCTCAAGACCATTCTCGCGCGTCTCGATCGCGTGCCAACGCTCGTCTTCGACGAAGTGGACGCGGGCATCGGAGGGAAAGTCGGCCTCCAGGTGGGCGACACCATGCGGCGCGTAGCAGCGCATCACCAGGTGTTCGCCATTACGCACCTTCCACAGATTGCTGCCCGGGCGCACCATCATATCGTGGTGACGAAAGCAGCGCGCGGTGGAGTGACCACCGCGGATGTCGCGGTCCTGGATCTCGAGGCGCGCGTCACCGAGCTGGCGCGTATGCTGGGTGGGGATGCCGAGAGCGAGGTGAGTCGCGCGCATGCCAGGGAGATGCTGGCACACGCGGATCCGTCGAAAGTGCCCACGCCATCAGGACAGCGAAAGGCGCGCCGCAAAGCTGGGTAATCGCAGCGCCTCTGAAGTGCCGGCGCTCCGCAAAGTTGGGTAATCGCAGCGCCTCTGAGGTGCCGGCGCTCCCCGATGCGCAAACCGCCTGCACAGGGCAGGCGGTTTGACACACTGGGAGCGGCCGGGCAGCTAGTCCTTGACCACGTCCGCTTCCTTGCCGCCGAACAGCCGCGCGTAGATGCGGATCTGAATCTGGTCGGAGAACAACTTGGGGAGGTTGCCGCCCTCGCCCTTCGTGGTCTGGAAGTGGAAGTAGGTGATCTCCATCGGCAGCCTCGCCTTGCCCTGCTCGAAGGCACCGATCGTCGAGAACGCGGCGCCGAAACCGAGGCGATGCTCCCGGAAGAACGTTTCCTGATTCAGCGTTGACGCGTCGAGCGTGATGTTGGCGAAGCCAGTCGTCGCACTGTCTACCTGAAACGAGCCCCGGTATTCATCGGGGCGCTTCAAGCGGAAAAGGTAGTGGCCGGTGGCCGAGAAGTAGTTGTTGAACACCCAGCGCGGGTTGATTTCCACTTCGCTGATGTCGCCGAGGTCGCGATCGACAGAGCGTTGCCGATACGCCGCCGCAAGGCGCTTGTTGGGCTGATCGGTGATACGGACTTCGGCTTCGTCGGACAGCTGGAAGTTGTAGCGTGCGATGAACGAGGTCCAGAAATGGCTGCCGACGAGCACATCCGCGAAGCCGCGGAACTCGACGTCATTCTGGCCGTTGCCGGTGCCGATATCGACGAAGTCGTTGGCGGCGTCCAGCTGGCCCGTGCCGAAACGGTACACGGCCCCTGCGGCGAGGCGATAGTTCACGCCAGACGGCTTCATGCGCGTCTTGCCGGTGCGGTCGAACGTATCCCACAGCGAGGCTTTCACGCCAAAATCGATATCGCCGATGTGGCTGCGTTCGATCGTGCGAAGTGGCGAGGCACTGACGCCGAAGATCGGGTCATTGAGGATGCGCTGCGCATCGGGAAGCGTGAGGCGACTGGGTGCCTGTGCCGGACCCACGGACGTGATCGCCGCCACCCCGAACTGCGCGTAGAGATTGCGGAATGCGATGGTGCGCGCGTCGATCGCCAGCGCCGCATCCGTGCCGGCAATGGGAATGAACGGCGAGCCGTTGACGGTAGAATCGCCATACAGCTGCCGGACGCCACCCGCGAAGGCACTGGCGTTCTGGATCAGTGAGAGCGCGTTCGCGCGCTGCGCATTCAGCCCAGCGCAACCGGGTGCAGCCGGATTCGCCTGGCAGGCCGCGAGCGTCGCTGTCAATTGGGCGGCAGCCGTCGCGAACTGCGTTTGGAGCTGCTGATTCCTGGTACGGGCCGCTCCATCGTTGTTCAGCAGTGGATTGAACCCGGTGTTGCCTTCGCGCGACGCGGGATTCACGTTGAAGAAAATCGTGTTGCGCGTGCGGACATACGGCACCAGCAATCCGATCGAGAAGCGCTTGGTGATTCCCGCCTCGAGCACAATGGGCGTCGCAATGACGGAGACGTTGGAGTTCACCACCGTCCTGCCGAGCGTGAGGTTGAAGTCGGGCATGCCCGTGAGGCTCCGCAGTCCGTTCTGCACCCGAGCGAGATTCGGAAATTGCTCGAGGCCAACCGTGTCGAGATTGAAGTCAACGCCCAGCGGCTCCAGCGACCCGGCGCGACGGTTAGGCGTTCCGAGCCCGTAGCGCTCGTTGAAATCTGTCCACTGGTTCAGCACCCGCACGCGCAACACACCACGCGGCAGCACGAGGGCATCATCCTGAGGGCCGAGCACCGCCTGTGCCCGCGCATCGGTTGCTCCGATCATGACAGCCAGGAGCGTCAATGCACAGCACGAGGCAAAGCGACGGGGCATGATTCTTCTCCGCGGGGAGTGGATAACGTGTTGTGAAGGAACGGGAAACGCGGTTGGACGGTCGTTGACGACCGCCCGCTAGATTATCATTCTTCCGGGGACGTGTCAACACAAACAGCCCATGCCGTGACCTCGCTTCCACCGCCCTCCATTCCGTGGCAGCTGACCGGCAACCACTGGCTCTCGCTGCCCTGCATCCACCCTGCGGACGGGGCTCTCTACGCCGTGGGTCTGTGACATCGCGGTGCCCGCTCCGCCATTGAGTTTGCCGGCAGCGCAGAATTCCTGGAGGGGCATGGTCCGCCCCTGCTCAAGCCGTTTCTCCTCCTCGACGGACGCTCCACTCCGTTGGGATCGGAGGGTATCGTCTGGGAACGCGCACTGGGCTGGTTGCCGACGCTGACGTGCACGGTGGGGTCGCTTATGGTGCGCGCGACGATCTTCGCCCCCATTGGACGCGATGCCGACATGGCGGGCGCCGTCTATGCGATTTCCGTCGAGAACAGGGGCCCCGCGCCGATCACGCTGGCGCTTGGGATCGATGGTACACTCGGGCATCGGCAGCAGCGCGTCCGGTCCCCCCGTCCGTTTGACGACGCGCATCGGGTCATCGCCGCCGACAACAAGGTCCTGGTGCTCGAGGGGTCGTCCAGGCCGGGGATCGTCGCGCTGGCGATCGGCGCCGATGGTGATCCCGCGGTGGCGACCACCGGCGGGCCAACTCCGGGTTTTTCGATCCAGCGCGAGATCACGGTTGACCCCGGCGCGCGCGACCAGGTGGGCTTCTATATCGCTGCCGGACCGGAACGCGACGGCGCGGAAGCCACGGTGGCCGTCATGCGCCGGCGCGGGTGGCGCGAGCTGCTGGCGGCAACACGCGACGCGCTCCAGTCGCTGGAACAGAGCACCGGCAGCGAGCCTGTGGACCGGTTGATCAACCGCAATCTGCTGTTCGCGTACTTCTTTGCGGTCGGACGCGCGCTGGATGATGCACACTTCTACCTGCTGCGGACCCGGGCGCCGTGGCACTCTCGCGGGGTCACGCTGCGGGACTGGGAGGCGCTCGCCTGGACCATCCCCGCCGTGCAGCTGGCCGATCCGGCACTGGCGCGTGAGCTGCTGCTTCGCATGTGCGAGGTCCACGGCTATGCGCCGGGGCGCGGCGTGCACTACTTCGATGGGACGCTGTTCGAGCCCGGCTTTTCCCTCGAAGGCGTCGCAGGCTATGCGGTCGCAATCGACCGGTACATTCGGGAGACTGGCGATGACGCGATTGTCGAGGAGCCGGTTATCGCAGACACCCTGTACCTGTCCTCAGAGGATCTATCGACGCGGCGCGACCGCAACGTGCCGCTCTATTCCACCGAAGTCAGTCCGTCGGGCGCCCTCGCGCCGCTGCCGTTCACGCTCCACGGAAACGCCGTCGCGGCCCAGGCACTCGAGGTGCTGCGGCGGACGCTCGACGAAGCAACGTCTCGCGACGTCGAGGACCCCGAGGCCGTCCGTGCCGCGCTCAAGCGTCACTTCACGATCGACGTCGACGGGAAGAAGCGCTTCGCCACGGCGATCGACCTCGCCGGCCAGTCCGCCACTGCCGACGATCCGCACGGCTCGGTCCTCTGGTTGCCCCTGTACGAGGCGGTCACCCGCGAGGACTCCGCCTACCGGCGCTCGGTGAAGGCCATTGCGTCTTCAACGGTCGGCTCCACGCACCTGGCGCACAAGTGCGCCCAGCTACTCGGGCCCGACGGCGCCGCGGTGCTCCAGTGGCTGCGACGGGTTCCGCTCGACAACACCCTCGCGGCGGAGCTGGTCGATGAGGACGGCCGAGCGTCGGGCAACGGCGGTGACGCGTCGCTCTCCGGTTTGCTCGCGTGGAGCACATGGTATGCGGCGCACGCGCTCGGGATCATCGAAGGGACCTGACGAAGGGACCTGACGAAGGGACCTGAGCGCCATCGGCAGATTCAACTTGTCGCGCGTGCACACGCTTGCTACTTTTGTCAGGTACGCGGGAATAGCTCAGTTGGTAGAGCACAACCTTGCCAAGGTTGGGGTCGCGGGTTCGAGTCCCGTTTCCCGCTCTGAAGTCGAGAGTGATCGAACGGGGGCGGCCTTTGGCCGCTCCCGTTTGTCGTTCAGGGCCCGGGTGGCGAAAAGGCAGACGCGAGGGACTTAAAATCCCTTGGGAGCAATCCCATGTGGGTTCGATTCCCACCCCGGGCACTGGTAGGCTTCGCTGAACGGACAGACCGAAGCGACTGCGTATTGCGTAAGTGCGCGTCTTGGCGCGCCCGCAACTCCACTAGCAGTTTCTGCCCTCGAACCGGGAAACGACACTCAACGTGCGATACCTGCGCGCTGGCAGCGCGTAAACCGAGACATCCCTCGACTCCAAGTCACCGGCTATGCAACCAGGGGCGGGTCCGGATTCAGTACTAAAGACAGTCAAATTGTTTTCGGCATTGCTGCGCACGGAGTCCACGCGAATATAGAACCCCGCACGCGATTTTCTGCCAGTCGCGACGAACAACACCACTTCACTCGCAAAATCAATCGTGGGAGGCCCCGACCCAACC
>JBKJRV010000441.1:0-5228 GCA_046593115.1 Gemmatimonadaceae bacterium | reverse complement strand
CGAGACGATCCTCGCGCGCGCCCCCGGAGATCCTGTTGTCCCCGGAACCCAGACGTGGTGATTCCCGCTATCTACTCGCTATGGAAGAAGCGGGAGGTCGTTCACCAGGAACGTGCGTCGGCGAGTGGCACACCGACCGCTGGGAGTGTGGCAGAGCTGGAGGAGGCCCATGCCGCTGGCTGACGCGCCACACCAAATCGGCGACGACAGCGAGCGACTGCCAGCGTGGCAACCCTGGGCAGCACTCGCCGCCGCGTCGCTGGGCCTGAACTTCGTGTGGGAGATGCTTCAGGCACCCTTGTACCAGGGCATGCTCACCATGCCGCTCTCGGGGGCGATCCGCCTGTGCGTTCAGGCAAGTGCCGGTGATGCCGTGATCACACTCGCCGCCTACGGAGGCGTCGCGTTCGCGGTGAGATCGCGGGTCTGGATGACACACCCGCACGTTGGGCGCATCGCCGCCTACCTCGCCACCGGCCTCGCGGTCACCATCGCGCTCGAGTACCTGAACGTGTATGGACTCGGCAGGTGGTCCTATTCGGCGGCCATGCCCCGCGTGCTGGGAGTCGGTCTCGCTCCGCTGGCACAATGGATCTTCGTTCCCATAGTCATCCTCTGGTTCGTGCGCCGCTATTTGCGGCGTGAGCTTTTTCTCACGTCGCTCTTCTAGGAGACATTACCATGCTCTCGCAGATGACGAGTGTTCGTGGGCCTTGACCCTCTACTCGACTAGAGGGATTAGTCTCCTGCTCAAATGGAGTCGGCTCGTCTCGAGCGCGAGCTCTGCACTGCACTTACGGAGGAGTGAACCATGGCGGCCACGATATCAGGAAATCTCATACACGTGAAGGCGAGCGGCCTGATGTGCTCGTTCTGCACCATGTCGGTCGAGAAGGCCCTGGGTCGGGTGCCCGGCGTCAACAGCGTTCAGGTCAACCTGGTTCACGGGATCATCCTCGTTGACGCAGACCGGAACCGCGTCTCCGAACAGGATGTTGCGCGGAAGGTCGAGGAACTGGGGTACACCGTCGTCGCCACTGAGGCCCAGCAGTACAAGACGGATGAGGCGCTGTTCGCGACGATCAAGCGCCGCGGTATCCTCGGCGTCGCTCTCGCCCTGGCTGATACGCTGTTCGATCCGCTGAATCTCTTTGGGCTCCCCGACCGCACGCGCGCGCTGGTGAGCGGTGTCGTCGCCGCGGTCGTGCTCCTGTGGATCGGCTATCCCATCCTTCGGAAAACGCTGATGGCAGTAGGCCAGCGAGTCATCAACGCCAACGTGCTCCTCTCGAGCGGTGCGTGGGGCGCGTTTGCGGTCGGTGTCGGGCACGTTGCCGCACCGGCCTCGTGGCCGAATTTCTTCCCCGTGGCGACCTGGCTCATGGGGCTGCACCTCTTCTTCGGCGCATTCAAGCTCGGTACGAGAAAGCGCGCCGCTGAGTCGGTGCGGCGGCTCCTCTCGCTCCAGGCACAGGAGGCAAGAGTCTACCGCGGTGGGGCTGAGGTCGAGGTACCCGCGGGTGAGGTCCTGCCAGGCGAGATGATCGCCATCCGACCTGGCGAGCGTGTCCCGCTCGACGGTGTCATCAAGGATGGGGCGTCGAGCTTCGACCTGTCGGCCGTCACCGGCGAGAGCGCCCCGGCCTACCGCGAAGTCGGCGGCGAAGTCATCGGCGGCACGATGAACCTCGACGGCTTCGTTCGAGTCGAAGTCACCCGTCCTGCCAGTGAGAGCTTCGTCGCGCAGGTGGTGAAGCTGATGCGTCAGATCGAGGAGCGGAAACCGCCCATCCAGCTCCTCATGGACCGACTGATGAACTACTACGGACCGGTCGTCTACCTCGTCGCTGCGCTCGCCTTCGTCGGCTGGCTTCTCTACACGCGCGACGTGAGCAAGGCCGCGCTGATTGCGATCTCCGTCGTGATTCTCGGCTATCCGTGCGCGCTCGGCCTGACGACACCACTCATCCTTGCTATTGGCGGAGGCCACGGAATCGCTCGCGGTCTTCTCGTGCGTGCGGGTGAGTTCTTCCAGGCTCTCGCTGAAACGGACACGGTCGTGTTCGACAAGACCGGCACGCTTACCTACGGCCGGCCAACGGTGAAGGAAGTCATCGCGGTCGAGGGGGACGAGCAGAGCGTCCTCGCAATCGTCGCCGCGGCCGAAGCCGGGAGCGAGCATCCACTCGCCGGTGCGATCGTGCGTTACGCCGAGTTCCAGGAAGTGCGCCCGCGCGAAGCGTCCGAGTTCCGTGCGATTCCCGGCAAAGGAGTTGTCGCAACGGTCGACGGACGACGTGTCCTGGTTGGGCGCACCTCGTTCCTCGAATCGGAGGGTGCCACCATCGAAACTCCCGCTCGCGCCCGGGAGCTCGAGGGTGGACATACCGTCGTGTATGCTACCGTCGACGGGCGGCTGATTGGGGCGATCGCACTCCAGGATATGCCACGCCCCGGGACCGCGCGCGTAATGCGGCGCCTGCGCGAGCTCGGGATCAGGACGGTGATGCTGACCGGGGACAGCCGGCCTGTCGCAGCCGCTGTGGCGAGCGACATCGGCATCGACGAGGTGCACGCCGAGCTCCTGCCCGCCGAGAAGGTCGCCATCGTCGAGCGGCTGCAGCAGGAGGGACGTACGGTCGCGATGGTCGGGGATGGCATCAACGACGCGCCGGCCCTGGTGCAGAGCGATGTCGGGATCGCGTTAGGTGCAGGAACCGACATCGCCATGGAGTCGGCAGGAGTCGTGCTGGTGAGTGACAAGCTGGACAGGGTGGTGAGCGCGATTCTCCTCGGACGTGCATCGCACCGGAAGATGCGGCAGAACATTGCGATTGCCGTCGCCTTCAACGTGCTCGGGATCGCGCTCGCGGTCCTGGGGCTCGTTACGACGCCCGTGGCGATCGCGATCATCGTCGCATCGGTTGGGGCGGTACTGCTGTCGACACTCTCGCTGCTTCGGCTCAATCTTGGCGCCACCGAGGCCGACTCGAGCGATACCGTGGTTGAAACGGTCATCCCAGCCCGACGCATGCACTGCGATGCGTGCGCACACAAGATCACCAAGAGTCTGTCTGCCGTTGCGGGCGTACGCGCCGTCCGGCCGGACGCAGTGCGGAAGGAGGTGCTGGTCGCCTATGAGCCCAGTCAGGTAAGCGAGGAGCGCCTGCGTGAGCAGCTCGTCGAGCTCGGGTTCCGGTAGACCGTGAACCCCGCAGACTTCATCGAAGGTCTCTCGGCGTCCGTCGCTCAGTATCCGCTCGTGGCGATCCTTGTTGCAATCGCTGGCGGAATCTTTTCGACCAGCACCTGACCCTGCACTCTCCCTGCGGGCGTAGGGATTGTGGGGTATGTGGGCACCCACGGCGATGCACGATCGATTGCCGTGGGGCCTGGTGGTCGGCGTCCAGCCAATGCGGCGCCTGCCGTCGCGTTTTTCGTTGGCCTGGTACTGACGCTGGGCGCACTGGGCACCGCCGCTGCCCTGGTCGGGCGAATGCTTACCCGATGGAGTCCGGCGTTCGCACTCGGTGCGGCTGCGCTCACGCTTGCCGCCGGGATCGCGACCGTGTTAGCACCAGCATTGCGACGCCGCGTGCCGGATCCCGAGATACGGCAGCGGCGGAGTGTCGCGGGCGCCTTTGTCTATGGAGTGTTGTACAGCGTCGCCACCATTACAACATCCGCTGGCCCGCTGGTGTTGCTGCTGACCATCGCCGCGGCAATGGGGCGTCCAGCGTACGGTGCGGCAATCTCGCTAGCCTATGGCGTGGGACGAGGGCTTCCTTTCCTGATGCTCGGCCTGTTCGCCGGGCGCCTCTCGTCGTGGATCGAGCGCATCGAGCCTGCGCGCAGAGCAATCGAAATCGTCAGCGGTATCGCGCTGATTGCCCTGTCCGCCTACTTCGTCTGGCTCGCCACCCTCGTCAAATGACGTGACCAGGGTGGATACGCACATCTGGTGAGCGCGATCAGGAGCTCGGCCCGAGTCGACCTGTAGTCGCTACAAGGTGTAGGATACACCTGGATCGAGGAGGCTGGGGGTTGTAGGCTGATGGGAGAAACAATGGGCGCGAGGGCAAAGATCCGAGGAGGAGCCATGCTGGCAGGCGATGTGGCAAAGTCATTGGGCATCGGTGTCCAGACGCTCCACTACTATGAGCGCGAAGGGTTGATCCCGGCGCCGCCACGATCGGAATCCGGATATCGCCTGTACTCGCCGGAACTCGTCGAGCGCGTGCACTTCATCCGAAAGGCTCAGGGACTTGGACTCCCGCTGGATGAGGTGAAGGACGTTCTGCGGCTCGCGGAGCAGGGAAGCAGTCCCTGTGGACGAGTGCAAGCGGCACTCGCCGACAAACTCCGCGAAGTGGACGAGCGTCTCCGCGAACTCCAAAGCTTTCGGAACGAGCTGGCGAATCTGATCCAAGCGGCGTCGAGCCACCGGCAGAACGGTCAGGTCTGCGCGATCGTGGAAGAGGCTGCGCCGTTGCGTAGCGTACACGCGAGGACCAGCCCTCTGACGATGCGGCGATCTCGTGCGCGGTAGTGTCCGCATACCCGGCTCCGCATGCTGAGTATGCTCGCCACCGGTGAGCTGTGCGTCTGCGATATCGTCGAAATTCTCAGCAACGCGCGTGAAGCCGGTGTGAGTTGTGCCGAGCCGACCGCACACTATGGTGCTAATCCAGACAACCGTCCGGATGCTCCTCCAGAGCTGAGGGAGTGCCATCGCTTGCGCCGCAGCTGCAGCATGGGTTAAAATACCTCCCAGGGTATTCTGTCCCATGTTTGAAAAAGCGGGCCGCCGACCATGAAACTGGATTTCGAAGTCGCCGGGATGACATGTCTCGACTGCTCACGTCATATCACCAAGGCGTTGGAGCGGGTCGAGGGGGTGAGATCGGCAACAGTGGACTACCGCGGTGGCCGGGCCTCGGTCGAGCTCGAACATGAAGTTCCCGCTGAGGAGTTGGTCGCTGCGGTCGAGCGCGCAGGATATCAGGCAACCATACCAAACGATGTCACTGGGCGAGCACGTGAGCCAATCGTCGAGGCCGCATCGCCAGTTACAGCAGACCGGGTACGCCAAACCGGAGGAACTGGCACGCCGTCTTTTGCAGGCGAAGAACCAATAGGCATCGCCCGCGCTGATCGCGGCCAGCCTGACAGCGGGCGCTCCGCTAGTGGTGCCGATTTCGACGTCTTCATCATCGGCACTGGCGGCG
>JBKJRV010000275.1:0-9446 GCA_046593115.1 Gemmatimonadaceae bacterium | reverse complement strand
GTGACTCGGTTGCGATCAGTGTCATGGTGGTCAGCCCATCAGCGCGAGGGCTTCCCCAAGCGGCCGATGAATGGCGGTATAGATAGGAGTATCCCGGAGTGTGTAGCGACGTCCTTCCGTGCTCCGCAGGTCGATGACAAGCTGCTGATGCCGCTCGAGGCTGTTGGTCTCGTAGGCAACCACGAACTCCTGGTCGTCGAGGCCCGTCGCGTACACCAGCAGTTGTCGCACATCGGTGAACTCATGGCCGACGCGAATGTGCTCGTTCATCATCCCCTGGCGGGCCTCGCGGCTCATCAGGTACCACTCGGTGGTTTTCGCGAAGGGATAGACGATGAGGTACTTGAGGCGGTCGGGCTCGTCGAGCGCCTGTTCCTGCGCGGTCCGGCGCTTCGTGTACACCGAAGGGCGCGTCATGCCGAACAGCACGTGCGTCACTTCGAGATACTGACCGAGTCCCGTGTCGAGCAGACGCGCAAGCTGCTCCTGCTGTGCTTCGGGAGTGCCTCCCTTCTGCCACAGGAGCAGCGACGTCATCGCCTTGAAGCCCAGCGTGCTGTAGGAGTGCGACTCGATCTCGCTGGCCGCCGACGCTACCTGGGCAAACTCGTGGCGCCCCTTCTCCCGCGTGCCCCCCGGCAGGCGGCGCCAGAGCGGGTCGGCACGAAAGAACAGGTAGCGTACGAGTTCGCCTTTGGGTGCCTCCCCTTTGGGTGCCTCCCCTTTGGATGTCTCGCCCCTGGGCCCCGCGCCCTCGACTGTCTCGCCGCTCATTCGGCGCTCGTAAGCGAACGACTTTCATGTGGGCACGCGGCTTCCTCGGCCGGCGTGGCGGCGTCCTCGCTCGCCGCTGCGTGCGGGCCCGGGCCCACCAGCGCCGGATTCTTCGGCAGACCGAACAACTCCTGCAGCGCCCATGCGAGATTCGCCCCTTCGGGGCTGATCTTCAGCGTGCGCATGGGCTGGTGAAAAAGCTGCGCGACAATGCGCGCACCAAGGATGCGAACGAACTCCCGGTCGCGCGACGCCAGTGCGGGCATGCGGGCAAGCGCGCGCTCCACTTCCCGATCCCGGATTTCGCTCGCCATGGCGAGCATGGTGGTAATGGTCGGCGCAACCTGACGTGCGTTCCACCAGGTCATGAACCGTTCAACAGCCGTCACGATGATGCCTTCCGCGCTCGCAATCTCGGCGGTGCGCGAACGGTGATTATCGGAACTGAGTGCTTCCAGCCGGTCCAGATCCAGGAGATGCACGCCGTCGATATCCGCGACGGTCGCCTCCACATCCCGGGGAACGGCAAGGTCGATGATCAGCAGCGGACGGCCGCTGCGATCCACCATCGCTCGACGCACCGTGGCGGCATCGAGGACAATCTCGGGCGCATTGGTGCATCCCAGTACCACATCCGCCTCCGCCACCGTGCCAGCCAATCCGCTCCAATTCACTACCCCTGCGCCATGCGGTGCGGCGATCCCGCTGGCCGTAGCCTCCGTCCGATTGCACACCGTCACGATCGCCCCGGCACGATCGAGATGCCGGAGCGCCAACCGCGCGGTGTGGCCGGCGCCGACGATGAGCACACGACGGCCCCTCAATCCACCCAACTCCATATTGGCCGCGTGGAGGGCAACCGAAACAACCGAAAGCGAATGGCGACTGATCGTGGTCTCGGCGCGCACGCGCTTCCCCGTGGCAAGCGCAGACGCGCCGAGGCGGTGCAGTACCGGACCGAGTGCTCCGTGCGCGCGTGCGTGCTGCAGCGCCTGCCGAAGCTGGGCTAATATCTGTTCTTCTCCCGGGACCATGGAATCAACCCCGGACGCCACCGCGAACAGGTGGTGAATTGCATCCTCGAACCCGTGGCGATAGACGTACTGGTCGAGCTCCTCCAGTGGAAAGCCACGCTGCTCGGCAAGCAGCGATGACAGCGCTGCCGACCCGCTCTCTGCGTGGCCCGCCAGCGCATAAATCTCTGTGCGACTGCACGTCGTCAGCAGAAATCCTTCGGGGACTCGTGCCCGCAGGGCCTGGTAAAACGCGGGAAGCTCGGAGGGTACGAAGGCCACGCGCTCGCGAACGGGTAGCGGTGCGCTCCTGTGGTTCATTCCAATCACAACAATCTGCACTACGCTGCTCCAGGTCTCTCGGGACGGGATGGGAGTGGTAAGTTACTCACGCGACAGGACGGTGGGAATCAGTTTTTCGTCGCTGTCGCGCCCGCTCCTGCTCCTTCTCCTGCTCCGGCTCCAGCCTCACGAGCGCCCGTCTCGATTGACGGATGCACGACGGCCCGTGCTTTCCACCCGAAAGCACGGGCCGTTGAACTGCTGTCCCAGTGAGTCAGGACTTCAGGAGCACTCTGCGCGTGCGAGCCCGCTTACCAGGCTGTGATGTACTTGTAGAGCAGCTGGTTGACCGTGCCGCTGGGATTGCCTGTGATGAGGCCCACGGTTGCCGCGCCATCGAGATAACTCTCTACGGAGGCGGAGCTGATGTCCCCGTACCGGTGTTTGACCAGCGCGGACACGCCCGCGACGTGCGGCGACGCCATCGACGTGCCACTGATCGTGTTGGTCCCGCCATTGTTCCAGGTCGACGTGATCGAGGAGCCGGGCGCGTAGGTGTCGACGCACGATCCGTAGTTGGAGTACGACGCCTTCGCATCAGCGCTCGTGGACGCGGCAACCGTGTACACGGCCGTGGCGCTGGCCGGTGAGACGTTGCAGGCATTCTGATTTTCATTGCCCGCCGCTACGGCGAGGAACACGCCCGCATTGTGGAGGTTGTTCGCGGCGGTGTTGAGCGACGATGAGTAGCCGCCGCCGAGCGACATGTTCGCGACAGCGGGTTTGATGTGGTTGACTCGCACCCAGTCGATGGCGGCGATGATGCCCGACGTCGCGCCCGATCCGGCGCAATCCAGCACCCGGACTCCGCGAAGGTACGCCTGCTTGGCCACTCCGTAGGTGGTGCTGCCGACAGTACCGGCGACGTGCGTGCCGTGACCGTTGCAATCCTGGCCGTTTCCGCCGAACGCGTCGTAGACATTCGAGGCCCGCCCGCCGAACTGGGTATGGCTGGTATAGATGCCGGTGTCGATGATGTAGGCTCTCACCCCGCTACCCGTATAGGTGTAGCTGTACTTGCCATCGAGGGGCAGGTAGCGCTGGTTGATCCGGTCGAGTCCCCAGGTCGCGCTGAACTGGTCGGTGGAGGCGTGCATCAGCTGGTCCTGCTCGACATAGCTGACCTGCGGATTCCGGGCGAGCGCTTCGGCAGCGGCGGAGTTCATGGTCGCGGCGAAACCCTTGATGGCGCTGGTATAGGTGAACCGAATGGAGGCGCCGTGCGACTTGGCCAGACCGGCCGCCACGCCTGCGACATCGGTGACGTCGTCATTGAGAACGACGATATACTGGTTGGGGATGCCTTCCGCGGCGGCGGCAGCAACGCGGGCAGTGGGTGCCTGCCGGGCGGCGGGTGAAGTGGCGTCCGAGCAGGCGCTGGCGACAACGAGAATCGGGAGCAGTGCGATGTACTTGTTCATGTTGGTTCAGACTCCTTCGAAGGTCGGAAGAGGAGCCAGGTGCGGCATCGCACGAAGGCCGTGGTCGTAGATTACGGCAAACGCGGGACAACAGCAAAACGCGACTGGCCGGATAATCTCCGGCCAGTCGCGCTCTGGTTATCGAAACGCTAGTAGTTCGTGAAGAGCAGGTGGTTATTCGCGGTGCTGCTGCTGGTGACAATTCCCTTCGTCGTGTTCGCATACAGCGCGTCACGCACGGTTTGCGCCGACGCCCCCGGATTGCTCTGCAGATACAGCGCGGCAACGCCAACGACGTGCGGCGTGGCCATCGAAGTGCCGCTGATCGTGTTCGTCGCTACATCGCTCGTGTACCACGCCGAGGTGATGCCCGAGCCCGGTGCAAACCAGTCCACGCAGTTACCGTAGTTCGACCAGCTGGTCTTTGCATCCGTCTTCCCGGTCGCGCCAATAGTCATGGCTTCCGCAACCCGTGCCGGCGAAGAGTTACAGGCGTCCTGCTGACGGCCACCCTGATTGCCGTTGCCGGCCGCAATGCCCGTCGCGACACCCGCGGCAATCATCCGCCGAGCGGCATCATCCACCGACGTGTTCGCACCGCCGCCGAGCGACATGTTCGCCGTGGCCGGCTTCACGTGATTGGCCGTCACCCAGTCCATTCCCGCGATAACGCCGCTCCACGTGCCGCTGCCCCCGCAATCAAGTACTCGGACAGCTACGAGTTTGACACCCTTCGCGATTCCGTACGCCGCCCCACCCACTGTGCCAGCGACATGCGTTCCGTGCCCGTTGCAATCGTCCGCGGACCCGCCATCGACCGCGTCATATCCGCTCACCGCGCGGCCACCGAACTCGCTGTGCGTGAGACGAATTCCGGTGTCGATGATGTAGGCATTCACGCCGCTGCCCGTATTCGTGTAGCTGTACGTAGTGCTGAGCGGAAGCGCACGCTGATCGCTGCGATCGAGGCCCCAGGTGGCGCCGGACTGCGTCGTGCTCGCGTAGGCAATACCGTCGGGCTCCACACGGGACACACGCGCATCACGCAGAAGACCATCACGGGCAGCGTCGCTCATCGAGCCCGCGAAGCCGTTCAGCGCGTGGCTGTAGACGTATCTGGGTTGCACACCATGATCGCTGGCGACCGTGGTAGCATCCGCGCCGTCACGGACCGTGACGATGAACTGTCCTGGAACCACCTGACCCCCTCCCGCAGCAAACAACGGGGCGTCGTTCGAAACGGCGGGCGCGGAGGCATCCTGGCATGCGGCAAGGGCGAGAGCTGCAACGGCAACCAGCGGGAACTTCCGATTCATGAGTTTCTCCATCATGATGAGGACAACAGCATTACGTCTCCTGCGAGCAGCCTCGCACGCGGGAGCGGTCGAACACGACCCGACAGTGCCAAACGGCGCACCAATGCAATTGATCAGGGAGCGCGTGACTGGCCGCGCTGCACCCCGTTGTCCCTTCAGATGCGCGAGTTTGTACCACTCGCGACCCGCTCAACACAAACGCTTGATTATAATAACTCCGGATCTGTACGGACGGACACATCTGGCGTCAAGTCCTTCATGCCGCCTTGCTAAACCGAGCCAGCATTCTCACCAGGCGTTCTGACCTGCCGGCAGAGCGGGGTCGTGACGGCGCGGTAGCTGTTCAACCGCCCATTGCCGAAAGCCAGCGTCGCGCTTCGCGCTCAGGGAGGCGGCCGGCGGCGGGTGCCGCCGGCCGGTACGTCAATCAATAAGCGGTATAGAGCAGGCGGTTCGGTGAACCGGAACCCGGGCTCAGCACTTTTCCGGTGGTTGCATCGGCGATGAGCGCGTTCTGGACTGCGGCGGGCGTCGCGGTCGGGTTGCCTTCGAGATAGAGTGCGGCCACGCCGACCACGTGCGGCGTCGCCATCGACGTACCGCTGATCGTGTTGGTGGCGGTGGTGCTGGTGAACCACGACGACTTGATGTTGACGCCCGGCGCAAAAATATCGACGCACGTGCCCGTGTTCGCCCAGCTCGGTTTCTTGTCGGTGCTGTCCGTCGCGCTGACGGTGATGCCTTCCAGAACGCGCGAGGGTGACCCGTTGCAGGCGTTCTGTGCGAACAGACCCAGGAAGCCGTTGCCAGCGGCGAGACCGTATGTCACGCCGTCAGCGATCGAGCGCCGCACTGCGTCATCCAGCGCCGTCGACGCCCCGCCGCCCAAACTCATGTTGGCGACTGCTGGCTCGCCCGCCTGGTGGTTGCCCGTCACCCAATCGACGCCCGCGATCACACCGGAATTGGTTCCGCTGCCATCGCATCCCAGCACACGAACGCCAACGAGCGAGACGCCCTTGGCAACCCCGTACGTCGACCCACCCACGGTCCCAGCCACATGCGTTCCATGTCCATTGCAGTCGGTAGCCGTTCCGCCTGCGGTCACCGCGTCATGACCCGTCACTGCTCTCCCGGCGAACTCGGTGTGCGTCAACAATATCCCCGTATCGACGATGTACGCCTTGACGCCCGCGCCGGTTCTCGTGTAGGTGAACGTTCCCGACAGCGGCAGCGTGCGCTGATCGATCCGGTCGAGTCCCCACGTGACTCCCGTCTGCACCGTCGAGACACGCATCACCTGATCCTGTTCCACGTACTCCACCGATGGATCGCGCGCCATCTCTCGCGCGGCCGCAGCCGACATGTTGCCGACAAATCCCTGAATCGCGTGCCGGAAGACTGGGCCGATCCTGGCGCCGTGCGACCGTGCGAGGCTCAAGCCGCGCGCGCGGACATCGGTTGCGTCCCTGCGGAGCATATCGATGTTCTGGTCAGGAATGAGTTCCGGAGCCCTGGAGGCCTGAGGCCCATCCTCCGGCGACGGACCCGCCGCAGGAGATGTGCTGTCCTGACACGCGGTGAGAGCAAGAGCAGTGAGGGCGAGAGCGGCGAACCTCTGCATGAGCTTCTCCTTGATCGTGGGTAACACGCGATCGGCCACCGGCCGAACGCCAACAGGGTCAGGGGAGTTGACCTGGGAGGTCACTCGTCGACGTACGCAAAAGAGCGGTACTGACTTCGGAACTCAGAAAGTTGACCCTGCTTCCGTCGCCCATTCCCACCTCGGAATGAGTCGGCGTCGAGCTCTATTGTTCGTCGATCAACAGATCGACCGAGCATCTGCGTAGCGGTTGTGTCACCGCGCGTGTTACCCAGCTTCCGGAAAAGCACGGAATTCCTTGACGTTAAGGGGCGTGCCCAAGGACGCAAGAGGAATGGTTAAGGTCGGCATTTCGCCGTTGCGGTCTTTGCCATGACCGTTAGCGCTCCCTCGGCGCCCTCTCCGCGGTACGGCGGGCTGCTTCGGCCCGCCGCCACTCCGCGATCTTCTGATGGTCACCGGACAACAGCACCGGAGGCACTTCGAGGCCTCTGTACTCGGGCGGCCGCGTGTAGCTCGGCGCACTCACTCCGATGGTAAAATGCGAATCGGTGCGGGCGCTTTCCATGTCCGACATCGCTCCCGGAAGCAGCCGAACGGTCGCATCTACAATGGCCAGGGCGGCCGGCTCGCCCCCACTCATGACGAAGTTGCCAAGCGAAATCTCCTCGGTGGCCAGGTGCTCTGCGACGCGCTGGTCTACATCCTTGTAGTGGCCGCACAGCAGCGTCAGCGACTCCCCTTCCGAAAAGCGCACGGCGTCCTTGTGGGTGAACGCCCGTCCTCGCGCCGAGAGCAGGACGATTGGCGGTGTCGCCCCGAGCGCGTCGATGGCCTCGAAGAAGGGCTCGGGCTTCATCACCATGCCCGGCCCGCCTCCGTACGGCGCGTCATCTACGCTGCGATGCTTGTCGTGCGTATAGTCACGTAGATTCACGATGCGATACGACACCGCGCCCGCGGCCGCCGCTCGCGCCGGAATGCTCAGCGATAGCGGCATTCCAAAGAACTCGGGAAAGATCGTGACGACGGTAATGTTCAGCATCGGGCGCTTTGTCAGTCCAGCAGTCCTGCCGGCGGATCCACCACGATCTCCCGCGCGAGCGGGTCGGTGCTGACGATGATGCCCTCGCGATACGGAATGAGCGCGGTCCCGCTGGACCGGCGAACTTCGAGCGTCAATCCCTGTGGCAGCTCGTATATCTCCGTCACCACGCCAACATCGGCGCCATCCGCCATGCGGACTCGCATGCCGAGCAGCTCGTGATAGAACACCTGGCCTTCCGCGGGCGGGGCGAGCTCGGAAACGGGAACGAGGAGATACCGCTCACGCCAGCTGTCAGCCGTGTCGCGATCGGTAATCTCCTGAAAATGAATCAGCATCCCGCCCTTGAACGGACGCGCCGAATCGATGTGCAGCTCCAGTGGGTCGCGCGTGGGCTTTCCCTCTGCGGTGCCGGCGAAAACACGACCGCCGGGCGCGAAGAACGCGCCCGGCGTATCGGTAATCACTTCAACAACCACTTCTCCGCGGACGCCGTGCGCCTTGCGAAGTCGCCCGACAATCGCGAACTCGGGCGACGTCACCGCTATCGCGTCTCGGTTGGCTCGTCCTCGCGCTCGGCGAGAGGTACGGCCGAGCCCTGTCGCTTGCCGGCGATGCGCTTCTCGTGACGGGCCTTGAGCACTCCGGCCTTTCGCAGCAGCGAGCGAACGGTGTCGCTCGGCTGCGCGCCGACATCGAGCCAGTGGTTAGCACGATCGGCCTTCACCGCCAGCCCACCCTCCGTTAGACGCGGCGCATACGTGCCGATGACTTCGATGAACTTGCCATCGCGCGGGCTCTTGGAATCGGCGATGACGATACGGTACATCGGGTTCTTCTTGCGACCGACTCTGCGGAGGCGAATCTTGACTGCCATCTTCAACAACTCCTGAACTGACGGTTTCTCTCCTGCATCCGGGCTCCTCGCGAACACGGCATTTCCGCGTCGCACCCGGTGTGAGCAGCCAAGCCGCTCGTGTAACAGCTATCTCATACCACCAAACATACCCGGCATCCGGGGCGTTCCGCCCCCCGCCACCTTCTTCATCATCTTCTGCATGTCCCGGAACTGCTCCAGCAGCCGGTTCACTTCACTCACCGGCCGGCCCGAGCCCCGCGCCACGCGAGAACGCCGAGAGCCGTTCAGCAGCTTCGGATTCTTGCGCTCCTCCTTCGTCATCGAGAGCACGATTGCTTCCAGGTGACGCACGCGCTTCGGATCTGCCTTCCCCGCCTGTTTGAGCATCTTCGTGTTCACGCCGGGAAGCATCTTCAACACCCCCTCGAGCGGACCCAGCTTCTGAATCTGCTTCATCGCGGCGAGGAAGTCGTCGAGATCCATTCCGTCCTTCTTCACCTTCTTCTCGAGCCGCTTCGTTTCCTCCGCGTCGAACGCACCCTGCGCTTTCTCCACGAGCGTCACCACGTCGCCCATCTGGAGAATGCGTCCCGCCATCCGCTCGGGATGAAAATCCTCCAGCGCGTCCGGCTTTTCGCCCACGCCGACGTACTTGATCGGCTTCTTCGTCACGCCGTAGATCGAAAGCGCCGCACCGCCGCGGGCGTCGCCGTCCATCTTGGTCAGAATCACACCAGTAATGCCGAGCGCCGCGTCGAATCCCTGCGCAATCTTCACCGCTTCCTGACCCGTCATGCCATCCGCGACGAGCAGAATCTCATCCGGATGCACAGCGGACTTGAGCGTCGCCAACTCCTTCATCATTTCATCGTCGATCTGTAGCCGGCCCGCAGTGTCGATAATGACGACACGGTCCCGAGCGCGCTTCGCCTGATCGATGCCCTGTTTCGCAATCCGGACAACGTCCGTCGTCGTGCGATCCGAGTAGACCGGGACATCGAGCTGCGTCCCGAGCGTTTCGAGCTGATCAATGGCTGCGGGACGATAGACGTCGGCGGCGACAAGTCGCGCGG
>JBKJRV010000349.1:0-4859 GCA_046593115.1 Gemmatimonadaceae bacterium | reverse complement strand
TTCGGGTGCAGTGACTGCCGCAGTGTGGCGCTGCACGCGGTTCGCGGCCGCCGTGATGCTGACGCCCGTGCTTGCGGCGTCGCAGGGCGCTGAGAAGGCATCCGTCGCATCTGCCGTTCAGTCACCCGAGGAATTCCTTCGCACCGCTCGAGCTGCCACGCAGAAGTATCACGACTTGTCCGTGGCCATCGCCGACGGGTACCGACTGGTAGGCAGTGATTTCCCGAGTCTTGGTGAACACTGGATCGACCTGACACGCGTAGCGGCGAACTCGCTTCGCGCGGACGCCCCCCCGCTGCTCATTTACATCAGAGTCAATGACACACCCGTTCTTGCGGGGGTCGCGTTCACGCGCGTGCTCGGGGCGGGTGACCCCTATCCGTCGTATCCTGCTCCACCCGCATTCTGGCATGAGCACAACGGATCGGTAGCCGAGGCCAGCGTGCCGATTGCCCATGATCATCATGAGGCCGGAGAGGGAACGCGGCTCGCGATTCTCCATGCGTGGATCTGGAACGAGAATCCGGACGGCGTGTGGGCGGCGGACAACTGGGCGCTGCCCTTTAGCCGCCTCGGTTTCGCAGCGGACTCCGTATCCGGCGCTGCCGCCCGTGCCGCGAGTCTCACCGGCGACGGTGCGGACTTCTATTCGCGAACGCTCATCGACTTCGGTGCGCTCTCGCCGTCGGACGCTGACCGGGTACGCGCCACCATCCACGAGGCATCGATCCGTGCGGCTGAGTTGACCGGGTCGGCGCGTGATCGCCGACTGTCGCGCGAGCATCTGCGTGGGTTGACACAAGTCTGGGTCACCATGTGCCAGTCACTGAATGCCGTCGTTACTCCGGCGGCGGCGCATCGGCTGTCCCCCATGCTCGACAATCTGCTGCGATAGAGCATCGGGGAAACACTGCATCCTCCGACGGCTCGCCGACATCACCCCGCGCAGCCTATCGGGTACTCTCCGGGAACGAGCGGGCCGCCTTTCGGCAGACCGGCCAGGGCGCCGGCCGACCAGTGGAGTCCGCCGGCATGATCCGCCGTTCGCGCGAAGTGGTTTCAGAATCCTCCGATGCCAGGTACGCGAGCATTGCGATGAGCGTCGCATTGTTCCTGAGATCATCGAAGACGATCTTGTCGAAGGTGTCGCGGTTGGTGTGCCACGTGTACTGGCCGTATTCCCACGAATTGGAATACAGACCGAACCCCGGAGCGCCGTGGCAGATGAAGGAGGCATTGTCGCTTCCACCGCTGCTCGGTGTGCCCGGCAGGGTCCAGGTGATATGCCTGTTGATCTCGGTGGGAAGTCGCGCCGCCCATCGCGTCAGCGAGGCACCCGCTCCGGTCAGGCCCTGCCCACTCACCGTCGATACCCGGCCGGTCCCATTGTCCTGATTGAACAGGGCCTGAAGTCCCTTCACAATCTCGGGGTGATCTTCGGAGAACGCTCGCGACCCGTTGAGCCCTTGTTCCTCACCACTCCAGTGCCCCACGAGAATCGTGCGTTTCGGAGCCGGGTATACCGTCTTCAGAATGCGCATCGCTTCGAGCATCGCGATGGATCCGGTGCCATTGTCCGTCGCGCCCGACGCGCCATCCCAGCTGTCGAAATGCGCCGACAGCATCACGTACTCATCCGGCTTTTCGCTTCCGCGAATCTCGGCCACCGTGTTGAAGACCGGCCGTTCACCGGACAGCTCGGCGTCGGCGCGCATGCGAATGACCGGGCGCTGATTACTGGACGTCAGCCGATAGAGCAGCCCGTAGTCTTCGCAGCTCACGTCGATCGAGGGCACGATTTCGGTGCGCGCCTGGAAGATCTTGTTGACGCCCCATCCCGATGACCAGTTCGACGTGATGATGCCGAGCACTCCGTTGCGCTCGAGCGCGATCGGCAGCGTACGGCTCGTGTAACCACTCTTGGCAATGCGCGCGTCCCATGCCGCTTCGTCGGCCGTCCGCTGCCGGCGCATTCCGGTGTACGACTCCGGGGTAGCGTAGCTCACCCAGTTGGTGTCGGGGCGGCACGTGGGCTCGACAAAGGATGTCAGCACGAATTTGCCGCGCGCCTTCGGGAGCCATGCCGCATACGCCGCGGAATCGGCGAGGTCCGGAACTATGAGGAGCTGCCCTTCGACATCGAGCGGGCGTCCAATGGCTCGTCCCTTCTGGCCGGGACGCCGGAGTGCATTGGTTCCGGGACTCCAGGCCAGCATCGTCGCCTCGAGTGAGCGGACGCGCGGGGCGATCAGGTCAACGTGCGTGATACCGCGGCGCCAACCGCGCCACGTTCCGTACTGCTCGTTGCGCGCCGTGATCCCCCACTTCCGATACATCGACACCAGCCAGTCGTTGCCCGCTTTCTGACGCGGAGTGCCGGTGAGCCGCGGGCCGATGGAATCAGTGAGTGTCTGCGCGAGCGTCATCGTCTGCGAGCTGTCCATTCCCTGCGTCCAGATGCGGGACAGGATGGAATCGGCGACGGGAAAGGTTTGCGCCGAGGCAGGTGTGGCTGCCGACAACTGGGCGGCGAGCGACAGAACAACGAAGTGGCGAATCAAGGGGATCCGTGGAGGCAGGTCGACGGCGGGCTTACGAGCGCGAAGTACGTCCAACAAATACGCGGGAGTGCTCGAACATGATGCACGAAGGGCGCCCGATGCGGGGACGCCCTTCGAGGAGGAACACGAGCAGCAACGGTGCGGGCTAGCGCATCATCGGCAGGATCGGGCCTTGCGAACGAGCTCCGGCAGCTGACCACTGAACACGACGGCCAGCGGAGCACCGGCAATCGTCGGCTTCGGCTCGAGCGTCAACAGGAGGCGGTCATACGTGCAGAGCGTTTCACCGGACGTCGGCAGCTGATATGTCAGGAGCGCCTCGTTGATCCGGGTTCGCGTCAGCGTGGGGGACGGCGAGTCCGTGTCCGCGTCGGCAAGTGACTGGCCGTCGAGAGTCGAGAGACTGCCAGCGGAGGTGAAGCGAGCGCTGGTGTCCGTGGGCGCGCACAGATCATCGACCGATCGACACAGGTAGCTCACGTACCGATAGCCAATGGGGGGCCTTTGCAATCCCTGCAGGTTGAGCTGCAGAAGTGAGCCGACGAACACGTACCCGATCCGGCCCGTCCTGACGGTGTCCGCACCTGCATCGGTCTTGACCGTGTCGGTGAAGGTGACCTTGACCGAATCGCCCAACACCCCGCCGTTCACCCGGCCCTGCGCGGAATAGGGTATCGGCGCCGTCAACCCGTTGTCGAACCAGAAAGTTCCAAATGCCAGGTTGCCCCCACCGTTGTTCGCGTCGGTCGCGCGGCGCACGACTCTGACCCACAACGGTTGCCGGTCTGATGGCGTGGTCGCAGAGGCGTCGTCCTCGATCGATATCAGGAACGTGTGGGCCGTATCAGCGACGGTTGCACCCGTGCTCGAGTACGACTGCGTCGTGAAGGTGATCGTCCCGGCTCCACCGACAAACGACGAGACTGGCGCCGGCAGACTGTCGGCGATGACGAGCGCACTGACGACGGCGGTCTTCGTGCTGTCGTAGGTCGTGGTCGTTACCCGCCGCACGTATCGCCCCGCGATCGGGAAGGCCTTTCTTCCGGGACCGCTGGTATCGGGACGAACCAGCCAGGTCTTGTAGACCGCACCACCGCTGAGGGCCGTCAGATTGCGCAATGTCACGCGCACGGAATCCGGAACGCGGACCGTGCCCGTGGCAGGCGCGAACACCGTTGCCGATCCGCCAGGAAGTGCGACGGGAGCCAGGTCACCGGTGATTCGCTGCACCTGTCCCTGGACGCCGGCAGCCGACACCGGATCACCCCTCGCGCACCCGAATCCGCCGCCTATCATCGCAAAGCCGGCCAGCCCGAGCACGACCTGTCGCACTGAGAGCGTCATGATCATCGTCGTCCTCAAGGGGCCCGGGGCTCTTCGGGACGACTCGGCACGAAGCTGAATCCGACCACGAATCGCAGGTTGTGAATTGTACGTTCTTCCGGCGGAACAATGGTATTGACGGCTGGAAGCCGGGCATTCTGAAAGTTTGCTGCGACCGGATTGAGCTCGTCTCGATCCCAGTTGAGAAACACGAAGTCGCGAACGTCCACCTTGATCACGGTGCTCCTGCCCAGCCGGAAGCCGAGTCCACCACCGAACTGGAGATGGCCGTTGGTGAAGGTCCGGTTGCCATCGTTCTGCTGCGGATCGAGGGTCACGCTCGTGGCGCCGCCACCCACGGACACGAAGGGTGCGAACGGTCCTATTTCGAGGTCCAGAGTCCCCTGCAAGCCGTACATCAGCGCTGTGACCCGCTGGCTCACTGCGTACACTTCGGATCTCGCACCGTAGTCAAGGAGCACGGCCGGGAAGTAATCGCCGCGGGTGGTGGGTCGCGCGGCGTGAAGATAAAACCCCACCGCCATCGGTCCGGCAATCGCGTAGTCAACCGCCACACCGACCGTGGGATTGTATCGTGTGTCGGTAAAGCGGCCGTCGCTCGCCGCCTTCTTCGTGGCGAGACCGCTCGACTGGTCCCAGTACATGATACCGACCGATGGCGTCACGCTGAACTGACGGGCCGTTTGCTCCTGCGCGACGCCCGTCGTCGCCGAGACGAGGCCGAGAAGCAATGCGCCGGAAAAAGTCAGACGTCGATGGTCCATGAATCCTCCGTAGTAGCGCGTCAGCCGCAGTGCAATGTCAGAAGCCGAATTCGAAGCCGAAATGATTGCTCGCCGGCAGCTCGCCGGCTCCCGCCCACGCGTAGTCGAACTGCACGTGACGCCCGGCCATCGGGAGACGAAGTCCGCCCCCGATGCCTGTTCCCCGGTAGTGCGGCTGATAGTCGTCGTT
>JBKJRV010000111.1:0-4704 GCA_046593115.1 Gemmatimonadaceae bacterium | reverse complement strand
GTCTACCGAAGAACGTCTCGCGAACGCCGCTGGCATGCCGATCGACTCCGTCGTTGCGCGCTGGCGCGCCGACGTACTCGACGCGCGGCCACCCTCGCCCACTCCCTCCATGCTCAGTGTATGGACGGCAGTCGGGTGGGGGATCGGGATACTGCTGATTGCCTTGAGGTTTGCCACATGGAGATGACCTCTCGCCGCTGGATCGCGATCGCCGGAGTGTCGTGCGCCGCACTGGCCGCATTGCGACTGCCGCCGCATGCCGAATCCCGCAGTGCTCGCATGATCGCCGAGTTCGAGTTAAAGGAGTCGAGGGCCGCATCGGGCCTTCTCAACCGACTCACCAATCTCGGCGATGCCGCCACGCTGATCTCCCGACGCGATACGCTGGTAGCAGCAGCGCGCGCCAATGCCAGCCGCTCGGGCCCGCTGATAGTCAGGACAGCCACCCTCACCGATTCCGAGAGCACGACGATTAATGAGGCGATCGCCGCGCAGGCAGCAGCAATCGGAAACGGTGCCCGCATGCTGGTCATTGGGATTACCAGCGACACCAGCACGGCAATTACCACTCGCGTGAACTACGGAACCGATCGACAGTTTCTGTTACCGGCGGCTGCGGGCAACGAGCAGTGCGTGACGGTTCTTCGCATCGGGCGCGCGCGTCGAGATCTGAGTCCGGGAGCGAGGAGGGGAATCTTCGGACCCTGCGCATTCCATGCGGCATTCGGCGCACCCGGACCGGCCGTCGAAAAGTGGCTCGCGGCGCGAGGCTATGATGTCGCGTTCGACGCCGCCTGGCCCGAGCGCACCGGCCCTGATCCGTCACTGCTTGCGATCCACAGGCCGGACCTCACGGAAGACCTGCAGCGCTGGATGAACTATTCCCGATGGGATTGGAACTTGGATATTACGGGCTGTTCAAGTGGCGACCTCGAGATTTGCGCGAAAGCGTTTCGCTGGTCGCAACACTATCGGGCGCGTAAACTGCCCGGCGTCGTATTCCCGATCAACATCGCCTATAGATACGAGTCGTCGCTCGGCCGCAATGGTCCCGCGATGCTCGCCGATCTGCTCGCCGTGCACGGGCGTGCGAAATTCGAGAAGTTCTGGAAATCACCGGGCGATCTCGAGGTCGCGTTTACATCGGCGTTCGGTGAATCGACGGGCGAGTGGACCATGCGATGGATGCAGTATCGCTATGGTCGAGATACTCGCGGTCCATACATCGCCCCGAGATCGGCGCTGCTGAGCATCACCACTTCGCTCGCGCTCGTCGCGATCTGCGCCGCGTTCGCGCACCGCCGCGAAGCCGTCTGAACTAACCCGCGGACATCACGGACGGTGGGCCGCTGAGGGTCTCGAGTGTCCCGGGCCCCTCGAGCGCTTGGCGCAGTAGCGCCTCGCCGGCGCTCCACCCTTCCACTTCAATCCGCTCGACCGCCAGGCGGATTGTCTCGATCGAGCCGAAGCACTGCTTGAGTCGCTCATCCATTTGCTCTCGCCGTGCCTCTCGCTCGGTAACGACTCGCGCACGGACCTCGGCGAGTCCCAGCCGCTGATCGCGTGAGGGCGACGCGGTCTCCCCGCGAATGCGCGTGACCTCCGCGGTGAGCGTGGTCGCCATTTCGGACTGCGATGAGCCCTCCACCGCCGCAAGCTGGGCTGCCAGACGCATTGCTTCCGCAAGCAGCGCATCGAGCACCGGCAGGATCTCGGGCATTTTCTCCCGCTCGGATCTCGGGAGCTGCGCGAGAATCGCGATGATCGTTCCCCGATCCGAACGCGCACGATGGACCAGCGGTCCGTGTGACCCGAGTTTTCGCATCTCCAGCGATCGCGGCGTCGCGGCGCCCGCACGCCCACCCGCCGAGTCTCCTCGAGCAGTGCCATCGGTCGTGACAGGCAGCCGCGGCTGGACAATATGTCGCCAGTCGAATCCGTCGCTCCAGAGCCGGCCGTACATCGACGCCAGGACGAAGCCGGAAACCAGCAAAGCGATCGGCGTGAAGACGAATGAGCTGATGACGATGTCTCCTGCCAGTGCCAGTGCCATGACCAGCGCCGAAATCGCCGCCGCCACACGAAAGCGCCTGATCGGTGCCGGAGTCCCAACCTCGGCCACCGCTCCCGAGGCCCTCGCGGCGAGTCGCTGCAGTCCGGGCGCGATCGGCGAAGGGCGATCCGCGCGTAGCGCACGCGCCAGCTCCTCCGCACTGGACCAGCGCGCGGCCGGATCCTTCTCCAGACAGCGCCCAATGGCGTCCGAGAGAGATCGCGGGCAATCGCGACGTATCCCGAGAAGCGCCGGCGCAGGCTCGGTAACGAGCTTCATGATCAGCATCGGCACACTGGGCGCGGAGAACGGTGGTGTACCCGCGAGCATCTGGAAACCCACGACACCAAGCGCGTAGAGGTCGGAGCGGTGGTCAATGGCCTTGTCGCCTGTCGCCTGCTCCGGGCTCATGTACTGCGGCGTTCCGACGATCATCCCGGTCGCCGTGACGCCCGCATCCGCTGAGCCGAGCGCCTTGGCAATGCCGAAGTCCATGAGGAGCACGTGGGCTTCATCGCCATCGAGCATGATATTGTCGGGCTTGATGTCGCGATGCACGATGCCGGCGCGATGCGCCACCGCCAGCGCACCCGCGGCGTCGCGGAGAATGCGTGTGGCGTCATCGATGGAGAGCTTGCCTTCGCGCTCCAGGCGCTGTTGCAGACTCTCCCCGCGCACGTGCGGCATCACGAGATATGCCAGACCGTCGGCCTCACCGACCGCGTAGATCGGCACGATGTGCGGATGTCGAAGCTGTGCCACCGACTCCGCCTCCCGGCGAAATCGCTGGCGGAAGATGGGCGCCTCGAGCTCGGGTCGGAGCACCTTTACCGCGACTTCGCGCTTGAGCTCGCGGTCGAACGCGGCAAAGACCGTCGCGAAACCGCCGGAACCGATGGGCTCGCGGACTTCGTACCCGTCGCCGAGGGCGCGTTGGAGACGCACGCGCTGTTCGTCGCTTTCGAGGTTAGAGGGATTCACTGCCGCCACGATGCGCAAGCGGTGGGATTCGCATGTCGCCAAGCTATTGCCATTGAGAGCGATCTGCGAGCGTCGGGCAGGCCGGGAACGGTGGCGCCCGCCGTGGCTGATCGTCTTTCACGAGTGAATGCGCTCACGCAGGGGTCCATCCTGAACGATCGAATGTTCTCACCGAAGGCACGGTTGCCGGCATCGCACCACCGGCTGCTCGGCGCCATGAGATTGTCGCTGGCGCCTTGCCTTCGGGTGCTCTTCGCCGTGGGCCTGACGCTGGCATCGGCGTGCGTTCAGCCGCGCGCGCCCGCGAAGCCCGCCCCGACGTCGGACATCGTCTACCTGCGCGAGCGTCGCATCATGGTGCCCGTGGACGGCTTTATCGTGACGAAGGTACCGGACAGCTTTCGCGCGAAACGGGGTGGTCGCATCCACAATGCAATCGACTTCATGGCGCCGAAGGGGACGCCCGTGCTGGCCGCGGATGACGGTGAAATCTTCCGACTCACGTCGAACGAAGCCGGCGGGATTACCATCTACGCCACTGATGCCAGGTCGCGCATGATTTACTATTATGCGCACCTGGACAGGTACCGTCGCGGACTCGACGAAGGCGACCGGGTCCGGAAAGGCGACGTGATCGGATACGTCGGCCATAGTGGCAACGCGAACCGGAACGCACCACACCTGCACTTTCAGATCATGCGACTGGACGACATTCGACGCTGGTGGGCCGGCACACCGATCGACCCCAAGCCGGTGCTCAGGCTCGACGGTTCGAAGCGATGACATTGACGAGCAAGGAGCGCGCGGTGCTGCGGAAGGCATCGCACGGATTGCCGGCCACGGTGCACGTCGGAAAACAGGGTCTGACGCCAGCGGTGCTGCAGTCGCTCGAAGACGCGCTGCGAACGCACGAGGTCGTGAAGATCCATCTGGGCAAGAGCTCCGACTTCGACGCGAAGGAAGCGGCGCGCGAGCTCGCGGAGGCCGTGGGCGCGGAAATCGTGCAGGTCATCGGCAAGACGGTGACGCTGTACCGTGAGCACGAGGATGCTGTTCCCCGGTAATCCGCGCTACCTTCCCGCCCGTTCCAGCGCTGCGCACACCCGCCACGGCGTCAGCGGTATCTCCGTCACCTCCACCCCAAGAGCATTCGCGACCGCATTCGCGATCGCCGGCGCCGTTGGAATGATCGGCGCCTCCGCCAACCCCCGCGCGCCAACGTGATTCGCCGTGGCGTCCACGCTGTCAATGCAGAAAGCATCGATCTGCGGCATATCGGCCATCGTTGGGATTTTGTAGTCGTGCAGCGTTGGATTCATCTGCACTCCGAGCCGAGTGTCGATGATTCGCTCTTCAAACAGGGCGTACCCGAGGCCCTGGATGATCCCGCCGTGCAGCTGACTCTCCGCGAGTGCGGGATTGATGATGCGACCAGCGTCATGCGCAGCAACAATCCGGAGCACTCGCACGACGCCGGTCTCCACATCCACTTCGACTTCAGCGAACTGCGCACCGAAAGTCGCCACCGCAATGCCATCCGGGTTCGGCCCTCGGCTGCCATGCCCCATGATCATCACGTCGCCAAGCGCTTCGGTAATCTCACGGAAGGTCATCGACTTCCGGCCGCGCCGGGTCCGCACAACGCTATCGCTCGCGACGAGATCATCAGG
>JBKJRV010000061.1:0-4642 GCA_046593115.1 Gemmatimonadaceae bacterium | reverse complement strand
GCTTACTGCCTGTTGCGAACGCCGACGTGCACGGTCAGTGAGTCCTGCTTCGGTGCCGCCGGCATGCCGGGCACCGCCATCGCGTTCGCGGTTTGTCCGCGGACGCTGATTCGAAGTCGTGCGATCGTGGCCAGGTTGGCGGGAACCGCGAGCTGAGCGCCGCTGATCTCGACATCCGTGGTGTTGAAATACTGGATCTGGAGCCCATTCGCGGCATTGGAGGTCGACACGAAACTCCGATATGGGCCGCTGACCGGCTGAATGGTGGAGCAGCCCCCTCCGGGACATTCCACGTAACCCAGGTACGCCTTGCCGTCGGCAGCCGTGTAGAGGCTATAGGTGATGCGTCGCAGAAAACGGACAGGCGCGCCCTGCAGGATACCGGCACTCACCACTTGGGCGACGCTGACCACGGAGCTGGCGCGCAGCAGGTCTGCCGCCGAGACAAACGGCGCGACGCACGCCCCAACGGTCTGGGTAACGCCGGTGATGGTATAGATCCGCCACTGATCATCGGTCCTTCCGGTCGTTGGACCGTCGTCGTAGACCGCGACGAAATCCCCAGCGGCAGCCGTCGTACGACCAGCGGAGATGGTCTGGCCGCTGGCAAGCACCTGCGGAGGAAAGGTCAGTGAGTTCGCGGTCGCCGAGCAAACGGCCGAACTGCCGATGGTAGCACGGAAATCAATGGAGACGTCGCTGGCCGCCAGAACGTCGCCGCCAACGGTAGACATGCCCCGCAGGTCGGAAGGCAGCAGTGAAACCGCCTGGCGGATCTGACCGCGGGACTCCATGAGATCGCCTGCGCTCCGGTAGAAGCGCTGCTGGCCGGCGATGACCTTCACGAGCCCCCCGACCACGAAGCTCAGGAGCACCATCACGACCATGAGCTCGATGAGGGTGAATCCCGAGCGACGGCTGTTGTTGGCACTGGCGTTCATACGCATGGGCGCTGGCTCGTAAAGGTGACAGACCGCGTGGTGCGGCGCTCCCTCCAGCTGACAACGACGATCATCTGCATCGATCGCGTCTGCATGACGGTGCGCCAATCCTCCGTGATGCCGCTTGCCGTAGAAGTTCCAGCCACGGCAGCCGCGCAACTAACACTGCGCAGACGTTCGAACCGGGACTGCGCCCGGATGGCGGCGCGCGTCTGTAATGAAGAGCCTGTGATCTGGCGCATGACCACCGCCGCGGTGCTGGCGAGGCCAAGCACCCCCACGACCAGAATGAGGATGGCCGCGATGAGCTCGACGAGTGTGAAGCCTCGACGCACCGCGCGCGTCAACGACTGACGTTGCCGTTTCATAGACATCCGTGTCGAAGGACCACTCCGAGCCGCGTGATGCAGACGGAGTCCGTCGTAGTACCGACTATATAAATCTTCCCCGTCCCAGTCATGTTCGACGCAATCCCGCGCGCATCGAAATCAATGGTCGCCTGGGTGGAGCGGAGTTGAACCGCGTAGAGTGAGTCGAAGCGGGAGGGTGGCCTGACGTTCACGTAGGTGCCTGTTCCGTTGAGCGCGCTGATGGTCACCGCGTTCCCGGTGAGATTCCAGCGCGCCGCCCGGCTGTTTTGAACGGCCGCGGCACGCGCGGTGATAATCGACGAGCTCAGGTGAACCTTCGCTGAGCCAACCTTGCCGCTGCTTCGAAGCGAATTGAACTTTGGCAGGCCGAACGCAAGGACGACGGCCATGACGATCATGACCATCAACATTTCGGTCATCGAAAAGCCAGCCCTGTCACGCTTCATAGAACCTCCGTTGGTGATAGCACACTATGCCGGACTCATGCCAAGAGACAAGTTCATATCTGACAAAGAGTTAGCATTTAATGACCAATTCGTGCTATGCAAAAAGTTGCGCGAACTGCAACTTATGTAAGAGCTACTCACCCAATCCATACTCCCTGATTTTATACAACAATGCGCGGTGCGACAGGTCCAGCAACTCCGCCGCCCGCGTCCGGTTCCCCCCCGTTCGGGCCAGCGCCTGCTCGATCAGCGACCGCTCCAGCGACTCGGTCTGCCGCTTCACCGACAGATCACCATCGCGAGGCACGCTCTTCGGCACCCCGCCACGGACCTCGGACGGCAGCTGCTTCAGCTCTACCTGCGTCCCGTCCGCCAGGACGATCACGCGCTCCACGATGTTCTCCAGCTCACGCACGTTCCCGGGCCACCGGTAGTCCAGCAGCGCCCGCATCGCCGCCGGAGAAACGGTTGACACGCGTGTTCCCAGCCGCTGGTTATGGTGTGCGATGAAGTGCTGAACCAGCTCGGGGACGTCCTCCTTCCGGTCCCTCAGCGGCGGGAGGTGCAGCCGCACGACATTGATCCGATAGTACAGATCCGAACGAAAGCGCGATGCCGCCACCTCGTCCTCCAACACCCGCGCGGTCGCTGTTACGACGCGCACATCCACCCGCCGATCCACATTCGCGCCCACGGGGCGGATCTCACTCTCCTGCAGCGCACGAAGCAGCTTGACCTGCAGCGCCACCGGCAGCTCCCCGATCTCATCCAGGAAGAGCGTTCCCCCCTCGGCCTCTTCAAACAGGCCGCGGCGATCGGTGGACGCACCGGTAAACGCCCCCTTCACATGCCCGAACAGCTCACTCTCGAGCAGCGACTCGGGGATCGCGCCGCAATTGATGGCGACAAAGGGCGCCTCCGCACGCGGGCTGCGCCGGTGAATCAACCGGGCGACCAACTCCTTCCCCGTCCCGCTTTCGCCGGTGATCAGCACCGACGACGCATGGCGCGCCACCTTCACGGCGACGTCGAGCACACTGCGCATCGCTTCGCTGTGACCGATGATCCCATCCCCGCCGCGCGCGACGAACAGCTCGTCCTGCAGTTGCGCCACACGGTACCGCAGCTTCTCACGCTCGATCGCCTTCCGAATGACCAGGATCACCTGATCCGCCTTGAACGGCTTCGGGATGTAGTCGTAGGCGCCGCGCTGCATCGCCTGGAGCGCAGCATCGTCATCGCCATACGCGCTCATCATGATCACCAGTGCCCTGCCGTCAACTTCCCGGTAGCGATCCAGAAACTGGAGCCCATCCATCACCGGCATGCGCACATCGCAGAGCACGAGATCCGCATCGTGCTCCGAGAGCGCACTCAGCGCCGCCGCGCCGTCGTCCGCGGTAGACACGTCGTGTCCTTCATCACGCAGGATCAGCGACAGCGTGTGCCGGAGCCCCGCCTCGTCATCCACCACGAGAACCTTCATGACGCGCGCCCCTGCGGCACGGCCAGATCCGAATTCCCTGATCGCACGTCGCCTTCGCGCTCCTGGTGAAGGGGGAGGATCAGGTGGAACGCGGCCCCGCCCTCGCGCGACCGCGCAACCCAGATGACCCCCTGCAGATTCTCGACGATTCGTGCGACGATGGCGAGACCGAGTCCGGTGCCTTTCCCGGGCTCCTTCGTGGTGAAGAACGGATCGAAGATGCGGTCCACGTCTGCGTCCGGCACGCCTACCCCCGAGTCAGAGATGACGACCTTCACCACCTCCTCCGGGCGTATCCCTCCATCCAGCCATGCGTGGACGCGCGTGAGCGGGGGCCGATCCACCCGGATACCCACTGGATCGCTGTTGCGGCGGGGGTCGGCGTTTCGGAGCGCACTTGTCCGCGTACGGTGACTGTAAATGACGAGACGCCCTTCCCCGTTCATCGCGTCGATGGCGTTGAGCAGCAGATTGACGAAGACCTGTTCCAGGTCATGTCGCTCGCCGAACAGCATGGGCACCGCCAGATCGAGATCCATGTGCGTCGCGATGCGTCGCAGAGCACCCTGGTTCGTGAGGAGCGACACGACGCCCTGCACGGTGTCGTTGAGGTCGATCGCCACTGGCGTGCGCTGGCGCGGCCGGGCGTAATCGAGCAGCCCTCGAACGATCCGGTCGATACGACCCGTCTCGCGTTCCAGGCCCGCGATGGCATCACGGTCGCGGTCGTTACGTGCGCCGCCGCCAAGCAGGTGGACGTAGCCGTTGATGGCGCCGAGGGGGTTACCAATTTCATGGGCGACACCGGCGGCAAGACGGCCGACACTTGCGAGCTTCTCGACGCGGATGAGCTGCGCCTGATCGCTGAGCAGCCGATCGGTCATGCGGTTAACGCTCTCCGACATGGCTGCGAACTCCAGGGTGCGCCCGGGCGGCATTCGCCGCGAGAGATCACCGCCGGCAATGGCTTCGGCGGTGACCACGGTCTCCGCGAGTGGCCGGAGGACAAGGCGGCGCAGCAGGTACGCGCCAAAAGCGACGAGTATACCGACATCGGCAGCGATGAGCAGGCTAAGGTACAACGCGCCGTGCTGACCCTCGAAGATCTGAAAGAAGAGCACCACCGCGCCGATGGCGACCACGAGCGCCGCCGCCGCAAGCACGGCGACGTTGAGCAGCAGCTCGACGCGAAGGGACGGGAGGGGGCGGGTTGTCATGGTCGGGCGTTGCGCGCCCGTCTAGTGACGAGCGAGGGGAGCGTTTCGTTTGCCACAGGGTCCGCCCCTCATGCCCGGATGCAACACGGGCCAGGCATTTCTGCCTGGCCCGTGAGGAAACCGGACTGCGGTTTCAAGCGGCGCGAACTAGTTGCAGGTCGGCTCGCCTTCGTTGCCCGTA
>JBKJRV010000008.1:0-3664 GCA_046593115.1 Gemmatimonadaceae bacterium | reverse complement strand
GGAGTTCAAGCCAACGCTCGAGCGGCTCATCGCCGAGTCGAAGAAGGGCGGCTGGCTCGTGCCGCAGGCCGTGTACGGCTACTACCCCACTCAGTCGCAGGGCAACGACCTCATCATCTACGATCCGGCCGCCTACGGCAGCGATGGCGGATCGCTTCGTGAGATTGGGCGCTTTGGCTTTCCTCGCCAGCCCGGACGGGAGCGGCTGAATCTGGCGGACTACTTCAAGTCAGTGGAATCCGAACAGGTTGATGTCGTCGCCTTTCAGGTCGTGACGGTTGGCAAAGCCGCGACCGAGCACTTCGACGAGCTCAAGGCGAAGGATGAGTATTCCGAGTCCTTCTACTTTCATGGCCTCGCGGTCGAAACAGCGGAAGCGGTGGCAAGCTGGATGCACCAGCGCATTCGCTCCGAGCTCGGCATCCCCGAAACTCGCGGCAAGCGCTACTCATGGGGATATCCCGCGTGCCCCGACCTCGAGGGTCACGCCACGCTGTTCAGGATATTACCGGCCGCGGAGGCGCTGGGCATGGAGCTCACCGAGGCGATGCAGCTGATCCCCGAGCAGTCCACTGCGGCCCTCGTGCTGCACCACCCGGAAGCGAAGTACTTCGCCATCCGTGGCGAGGGAGCGACGGAAGGCGAAGTGCGTACGGCGGTCACGACCGGCTGATCATGCCGGCCGCAACCTTTCCACTAGCGAACGGATCCGTCAACCAGGAACCCCCGAACAGCGGCGGCGAGCGCCCGGATCTCACCCGCGACCGCGTAGATCGCTCGTGTGGTGCTCGTGGGAGCGTCGTTCTGCGGCATGATGCTGCTTCCGCTCGTGAACGTGCCGGGCGTGGGCGGAGCAAAGACGATGGCCACTGTGAGCGACACCGGCGGCTGCCCGGGCGCGATGGACGCAATGGGTCCGAGCGACCAGCCGATCCGCACATCGTGTGCGCTCTCGGCGTTCCCGCCCTCCTTGCAGCTGAGCGCCGCCTCGATCACGGTGCAGTTGCTCCGAGTGTCAGGCCTGCCACCACTGATCACGTTGTAGGTGGAATCTTCAAGCGTGGCATCCTCAGGCAAAAGCCCGTAGGTCAGGTTGGTGGGTCCGTCGAGCAGCAGTGCCCTGGCCTGCGTGCCGCCAGGCACTTCGATCAGTCGCATGCCGACGAGGCCGGGCTTGGTGTTGTACCCTCCGCCAAATGCGGGAACGGCGAAGGTCTGATCGTAAGCGATCACGAGCGAATCGGCGGGAAACACCGTGGCATTGTCGTCGATGGAATCGTCGATGCGCGAGCCATTAACGACCCTGATACCACCAATATCCGGATCGATGAGTGGCGCCAGGTAGACATTGTTGATCGTGTGCCCGCCGACCGGCTCGTTGGGGTGCACACGCCGGTAATCGGGGCTGTCGCTGATGTTGGTAATGTCGAACCGCACGAACAATACGTTCTTCTGCGCCGACGGGAGCACGTACGTGGAGCGAACGGAGAGTCCCAGGAGCTGACCGATCCGGTCGTTGGGCGCCAGCTTCGGAGACGAATCGGGATACAGCGGTACGTGCCGGACGTCGGTCCACACCTCCGCCTGAAAGGTCGAGCTGTCACCCGGGATGACGTGCAGGCGCCGGCGTGGCGAGTAGTCCCCCACGTCGTAGAACGCCGTAGCGACTTTCTTGCCGCCGACGGTGGCACCGATCAGGAGCTTTCCGTGCGCGATGTATTCGTTCTCATCAGTCGCCGAGGAGTCCGCAGGCCAGCTGCCGCCAACGTGAACTTCATCCGGGAAGTACGTGCAGAATTCGCCGAAGTCGCCGGCGGGGCAGAACACACGGGATCCCCTCCGCGCGATCGCGTTGCGACCACGGCAGAACGGTACGTCGAAGTCGTAAATGCGACACGTTCCCGCGGGCTGCACCGAAACGATCGCCACCTTGCCTCGCGGATTGATGCGCTGTGAGAACTTCGCCACGAGGTAATCGATGTCCAGACGCGCTTCGAAGGTATGCACACCTCTCGGGAAGTTCGCGATGGTGTCCTTCGGCACTTCAACGGTGGTCACGTCATCGACCAGCACGATGCCCTTGACCGTGTCGAGCGACGTGGCGCTGAAATTCTTGAATGCCGACGTCGTGAACCTCAATGTGACGGGACCGCTCTCCTGCGTCGGCGTGTCACTGCACGCCGCCAGCACCACCGCCACCGTCATGGCCGAACTGAATCTGACAAACCGTGATCGCATACGCTCTCGCTCCGGGGATTTCCAACGGTACAATCAATGAGCACTCGTCGCAACTTGGTTGAGCGATTTCTCGCTCCCGACCGCATTATCGTTTTCGACGGCGCCATGGGCACCATGCTCTACGCGCGCGGCGTTTTCATCAATCAATGCTTCGATGAGCTCAGCGTCCGGGACCCCGAGCTCGTGCGTACGGTGCACAGGTTGTACGCCGATGCGGGTGCCGAGGTCCTCGAAACCAACACTTTCGGTGCGAATCGCCTGAAACTGGCTCAGTACGGCCTGGAATCGCGGGTGGCAGAGCTGAATCGTGCGTCCGCCGCAATTGCTCGAGAGGTTGCCGGCGACGAGCGTCTCGTCGCCGGCGCCGTTGGACCGCTCGGCGTCCGCATCGAGCCGTACGGACCCACGAGTCTCGCGGAGGCACGCGCCGTTTTCTCCGAGCAGCTTGCCGCACTGCGCGAAGGCGACGTCGATGTATTCCTGCTGGAAACCTTTTCCGATCTTCATGAGATCCAGCAGGCCATTCTTGCGGCTCGATCGGTCGATCCAGACATCCCGATCGTTGCGCAGATGACCATCGGGACCGATTGCCTCACCCCGTATGGCGCGAGCCCGGAGGACGTGGCCATTGCCCTCGACGCCGCGGGAGCAGACGTCATCGGACTCAACTGCTCCGTCGGTCCGCAGACCATTCTCGATGCGATCGAGAAGATGATGAAGGTCACGCGTCGCAAACTGAGCGCGCAACCCAACGCCGGCATGCCCCGCGACGTCTCCGGACGAACCATGTACATGGCGAGTCCGGAGTACATGGCCACTTACGCTCGGCATCTCGTTCAGGCGGGCGCCAAGGTGATCGGCGGATGCTGCGGCACCACTCCAGAGCACATCCGCGAGATGGTCGAGGGCATTCGGCCACTCGCGCCGCGCCACGCTCGTGTGCCCGACATCGACCGTCTCGGCAAGAGCGTGCCGGTGCCGAACGCGCCTCTGGAGGATTCAGGCGTTCCGCCAGTTCCATTCGCCGAGCGGTCGAAATGGTCGGCGAAGATTGCGCGGGGCGCCTTCGTGACCTCGGTCGAGATCGTACCGCCTCGCGGCGTCGATGCGACGAAGATGCTCACTGACGTCGGCGCGTTGAAGCGCGCGGGGGTGGACGCCGTGAACGTACCCGACGGACCGCGAGCGCAGAGCCGGATGGGTGCCCTGCTCACGTCACTCCTCATCGAGCAGCAGATCGGCATCGAGACGGTGACGCACTACTGCTGCCGCGATCGCAACCTGCTCGGCATGCTGAGCGATCTCCTGGGCGCATCCGCCATCGGGCTTCGCAACATGCTGCTCATCACGGGCGACCCGCCAAAAATGGGTCCGTACCCGCAGGCAACGGCGGTTTTCGACATCGACGCCATCGGCCTCACCAACC
>JBKJRV010000364.1:0-2768 GCA_046593115.1 Gemmatimonadaceae bacterium | reverse complement strand
GTGATACGATGAGCATCGTCGTCCAGGTGGAACCGGCCAGCGGCACGCCGCCCGACGTCGAATACCGATGGGATGCGGATACCGACATTCTCACCGCCAACCTGCGCGCGGGTGCAGTGAGTGAGGGTATGTCCGGATCCGTGGAGCTCACGGGCTCCGATGGCTCGTGGCTCGTGCTGGATGTAGCGAAGGGTCGCATCAACGGCGTCGAGGTCGCGGTCTGGCCGGATGTACGCACTCGCGCCGCGCTGGCGCCGCCGCCCGAGCCAGAGTTCGCCAAGGTCACGTTTCCTGCTCGGCGCTCGCAACCTGGCATTGCATCCGTGGAGGTTGGCGGTGCGTTGATCGCCGAGGCGGACGAGGCGGAGCGCACCATTCACTTCCGTCTTGGCGGCGCGAAGCAGGTCAAGACCGTCCGAATCGCCCGTGATGTGCTGCTCGACGTCGATCACCGCAACTGCATCGGCGGCGTCTGGCTGCTGAATGTCCCACCCTTTCCCGCCAACTCGTGATTTCGACGATCGTGCTCATCAAGGCCGAGCCCAGGCTCATCCGCCAGTGCGCTATGAAGCTGGCCGGTATCGATGGCGTGACCGAGGTTTATTCGGTCAGCGGAGAATGGGACCTCGTCGCCATCGTGAAGGTGCCCCAGTTCGAGGATATCGCGAAGGTGGTGACCGAGCAGTTCCCGGAGGCACCCGGCCTGCTTCGCACGCAGACGCTCACGGCCTTCCGGGCCTACTCAAAGAAGGACCTCGAGCAGGCGTGGGATATCGGAGTCGAGTAGATGGCCGACCCCACCGGCGATTACATCGCGTCACTGTTCGCACGCGAGGACGCGATCCTGATGTCACTGCGCGAGCAGGCCGATCGCAGCGGACTCCCGCCCGTTGCCATCTCGCCCGATGAAGGAAAGCTGCTGCAGGTGCTTCTCCGGGCCATCGGCGCCAAACGCGTGCTCGAAGTGGGAACCCTCGGCGGCTACTCGGCCATCTGGATGGCGCGGGCGCTGCCGGCGGACGGGATGCTGCTGTCGATCGACATCGATGCCGATCACGCGGCCTTTGCCACCCGGTTCATCGCGCGAGCCGGTCTGGAGTCGGTGATCACGGTTCGCGTTGGCCGCGCGCTCGACGTACTGCCGTCGCTGGATGGCGAGCAGTTCGACGCCATTTTTCTCGACGCCGACAAGGAGCCGCTCCCGACCTACCTCGACTGGGCGCTGCGACTCGTGCGACCGGGCGGAATGATCATCGCTGACAATGCGCTGTGGGGTGGAAAGGTGCTCGATGCCACTGTGGACGATGATGCCACGCGCGCGGTGCGCGAGTTCAATCGGCGGTTTGCGGAGGACACGCGCATCACCGGCATAGTGGTTCCGACGCATGATGGCGTCGCGGTGGGCATCGTCAACGGCTAGGAGAAAATAATGTTGCGTCAGGCCCGGTTCGGAAGCGCCCACGGTGCGGCGCTGGTTCAGTGGCTCCTGCTGGCACTGCCCGCACTCGTCGCATCGCGCGGCGGCGCCCAGGCTGTTACCCGGGCCGGCGTCACCGGCGTCACCACAGGCGTTCGTCCTGCACGGCTGGCCATTCGCAACGCAATGATCGTCGATGGCAACGGCACGCCGGCCTCGGGACCCGCCGACATCCTGATTGAAGGCAATCGCATTGCCCGTGTGGTGTTTCTCGATCCCGTCGCGGTGAAAGCCGGCTACGCGGAGCGCCCGAAGGCCGACGCCGAAATCGATGCGACCGGGAAGTACGTACTGCCGGGCCTGATCAACGCGCACGCGCATCTGCAGGACGAGCGCGCGAGCATCGCTCAGCCGTATGACTACACGCTGAAGCTCTGGCTTGCCTCGGGCATCACGAGCGTCCGGGAGGTTGGCGCCGACACGACCGCGAAAATCATCGCGATGCGCGATCGCGCGGCGCGAGGGGAGGTGGCGTCGCCCCGACTATTCGTGTACGCCCGATTCTCGAACAAGCCGGTGCCAACGACGCCCGAAGAAGCGCGACTTCGCGTGCGTGAGCTCAAGCGGATCGGCGCCGATGGGATGAAAATCGTAGGTCTCGATCGCGACATCATGGCTGCGGCGCTGGATGAATCCCGGAAGCTGGGGCTGCGCGTCGCGCATCACGCCGGCGTCGAAGAAACCAACGCGCTCGATGACGCGCGCTTCGGCACCACGACCATCGAACACTGGTACGGTGTTCCGGACGCCGCCATCCCGGACGGGCGACAGGCATTTCCGTCGTCCTATAATTACCGCAACGAAGTTGATCGCTTCCGATGGGCCGGGCGCCTGTGGCGAGAGGCCGACCCGTCGCGATTGCGCATGGTCCTCGACACGCTTGTCGCCGCCAAAGTGGCGTGGGTGCCAACGCTCGTCATTTACGAGGCGAGCCGCGATCTCCAGCGCGCCCAGACACAGCCGTGGTTCGCCGACTACCTCCACCCCACCCTCGAGGATTACTTCCGGCCCGACGCCGCCAATCACGGATCCTACTTTTTCGGGTGGAGCTCAACCGACGAAACATATTGGAAGGAAAACTATCGCCTCTGGATGTCGGCGCTGCGCGACTTCGAGCGGCTGGGCGGAGTCATCGGCACGGGCGACGATGCGGGGTTCATTTACCAGCTATACGGCCTTGGTCTGATCCGTGAGCTGGAACTGCACCAGGAGGCGGGCTTTCAGCCCATGAAGGTCATCCAGCACGCCACCGGCAATGGCGCGCGCATCCTGGGGCGCGAGTCAGATCTGG
>JBKJRV010000342.1:0-3327 GCA_046593115.1 Gemmatimonadaceae bacterium | reverse complement strand
CAGCGATCAACGCCGCCGTGCGCTCTGCGGTCGAGCAGCAGCTCGCTCAGCTTCGGCCTCTGCTGGACAGTCTGAAGAGATCGTCGGTCGAGATCCGGCAGGAAGAAGGGGACCTTGTCGCCCGCTATATCGTTCCGGTGCACTTCGGCTTCGACTCGGCGACCGTGCGCGAGGATGACATGGTGGTACTCGGCCAGATCGCTGACGTGATCAAGCGCATTTATCCCACGGCGCTCGTGACGATTGAAGGGTTTGCGGATCCGGCAGGCAGCGAGGCGTACAACCTGCGCCTTTCGAAGCGCCGTGCTGAAGCAGTGAAGAGCAGCATGGTGACGCGTTTTGGGCTTCCGGCCGAGCAGTTCAAGGCAGTCGCGTACGGCGAGCAGTTTGCCCGCCAGGTCGCACCTGGCGCACGCCGGGGTGATGCCGGTGCTCAAGCCAATCGCCGCGTTACGTTCACCATCGACGCGACCCAGCGCTTCTAGAGAAAAAATTCGCGATGGAGAAGAGGGGCGGAGAGAAATCTCCGCCCCTCTTTGTTTTCTGGATTCACCGAGCTCGGCGGCGTGTGGTTAGTAGCTATCCAACGATGCCCTGCCGACATGGCGGTTCCGTTGCGTGCCGAAAGAGCCGTCAGTAACTTATTGGGCTGGTTACACTTCAGCACTGTCATAGGAGTCGTGATGAACGTTGCCGTCGTCGGTACCGGCTACGTGGGACTGGTGGTCGGGGCCTGCCTTGCAGAAACCGGAAATTCGGTAGTCTGCGCGGATCTGGATCAGGGAAAGATCGACGGCTTGCGTCGAAATATCTTGCCGATTTATGAACCCGGCCTTGACTCACTGGTTGAGAAAAATCAGGCAGCCTCTCGGCTCACGTTCACGACTGATGTGCCTCACGCAGTCGCCGGCGCTGACGTGATTTTCATCGCCGTTGGTACGCCCCCCGGCGAAGACGGATCCGCAGACCTTCGTCACGTGCTCTCGGTAGCCGAGCAGGTCGGACGACACGTCGGACGCGAGGTGGTCATCGTGACCAAGTCAACGGTCCCCGTTGGCACAGCACGTCAGGTTCAAGCGGCTATCGCGATGCACGCGCAGCATGCATTCCACCTCTGCAGCAATCCTGAATTTCTGAAGGAGGGAGCAGCGGTCGACGATTTCATGAAGCCCGATCGGGTCGTGCTCGGCGTTGAGAGTCAGTTCGCGCGCCAAGTGATGGCCGATCTGTACGCGCCGTTTGTGCGCACGGGTAAGCCCGTCATCTTCATGGACATTGCCTCTGCGGAGATGACCAAGTACGCCGCCAATGCCATGCTGGCGACACGCATCACATTTATGAACGAGATTGCGCGCCTTTGCGAACGAGTGGGGGCGGACATTGATTCCGTGCGCGGCGGTATTGGGTCGGACGAGCGCATTGGGCCGTCGTTCCTCTTCCCCGGGCCTGGTTATGGCGGATCCTGCTTTCCGAAAGACGTCCGCGCTCTGGTGCGGACGGCTAAGGAGGCGGGAGAACCCCTGACCATCGTTGAGGCGGTGGAGCACGCCAACGAGCTCCAGAAGATACGCTTTTACCAGAAGATCGAGCTCGCGCTGGGCGGGTCGGTGAAGGGGTGTCGGATTGCGCTTTGGGGCCTGGCCTTCAAGCCGCAGACCGACGACATGCGGGAGGCACCGTCGCTCACGGTGATCGAACGGCTTCTGGAGGCCGGCGCCACGGTCGTGGCGCACGATCCCGAGGCCATGAAGGAGGCGAAGCGGCGCCTGGGTGACCGTATTAACTACGCGACTACCAGCTACGAAGCACTCTCGGGTGCAGATGCCCTCGTGGTCGTGACGGACTGGAACGAGTACCGGCATCCAGACCTGTCGCGCATCAAGCGAGAGCTGAAGCGCCCAATTGTTATCGATGGCCGGAACCTCTATGATCGCGAGCAAATGCGCGCGCTCGGCGTTCAGTACCATAGCATTGGGCGACCCGCCGCGTGAGGCTCCTCGTGACCGGCGCCGCCGGCTTTCTTGGATCGCATCTGTGCAATCGCCTGCTGTCGGACGGGCACGACGTGATCGGCATTGATAACTTCATCACGGGCTCACGCGACAATCTGGCGCATCTGGAGCGAGAGAGCCGGTTCACGTTCATTGACGCCAATGTGTCGGACGGCGTGCCGGATGTCGGGGTGGTGCAGGGCGTGCTTCATTTTGCATCTCCTGCCAGTCCGCCGGACTATTTGGAGCATCCGATCGAAACACTGCGCGTGGGGTCGGTGGCCTCACACCACCTGCTGGAGCTCGCACGCACCCACGGCGCACGCTACTTCGTTGCGTCGACATCCGAGATCTATGGTGATCCGCTTGAGCATCCGCAGACCGAGGCCTACTGGGGCAATGTCAATTCCATCGGGCCGCGCAGCTGCTACGACGAGGCCAAGCGCTACGCCGAGGCCGTGGCGTCAGCGTACCATCGGCACTACGGGGTGGATATCCGCATTATCCGGATTTTCAACACCTACGGACCTCGCATGCGGCCGCGCGACGGGAGAGTCGTGTCGAACTTCATCGTGCAGGCCCTGAGCAGCGAGCCCCTCACGATCTATGGGGACGGCTCGCAGTCCCGGAGCTTCTGCTACGTGGACGACGAGATCGAGGGGATCATCCGGCTGTTCGAGCGAGGGGATCACCTGCCGATGAACATCGGCAATCCGGTCGAGTACACCGTGCTGCAGATCGCCCTACTGATCACCGAGATGACGGGTACTCGCTCGGCGCTCGAATTTCGTCCCCTCCCTATCGATGATCCGAAGATCCGGCGGCCCGATATCACACGTGCGCGGCGGATGCTGGGCTGGGAGCCGAGGGTGCCGCTTCGCGAAGGCCTGACCAGAACGATCGCGCACTTTCGCGAGGTTCTGCACACCGCGAGTTCGTCGGGATCGCCGTCGTGAAACGAACCCTATCGTCATCCCCGGGTAAGACACCCGCCATGTTCTCATTCCAATCCATGCATCGTGCGTTGCTGCTCGTCGCCATCGCTCTCTCCGCATGCGCGCATGCGTTCCGAGTCACCGATTTTCCGACGACTGAAGGTCTGTTCCGGGCGGGCGTCCGGGAGTATGAGAAGAAGCGGTGGGACAACGCCGTTGCCGCCTTCGAGAAGCTCACGCTCGATCTCCCGGCGCGGGATACCCTGCTCCCCAAGTCCTACTGGTACCTGGCCAAGTCTCACGTCGCGAAGAAGCAGTACCTGCTGGCTGCGCAAAGCTTCGCGCGGGTGACCGAGTCGTTCCCGGGTGATTCCCTGGCTGACGATGCCCTGCTGGGCGCG
>JBKJRV010000276.1:0-6110 GCA_046593115.1 Gemmatimonadaceae bacterium | reverse complement strand
CGCGGTCGGCATCGGCGCCGGCGGGCGACGCCTGCTCCTCGTCACGGTCGACGGACGCCAACCCGGTTACAGCGCCGGCATGACGTTGGCGGAGTTGGCGGATCTCATGAAGCAACTTGGTGCGAGCGACGCGCTGAACCTCGATGGCGGCGGGTCAACGACGTTCGTGGTCGTCGACCGCACCGGCAACGGGACAATGCGAATCGCCAATCGGCCATCCGATCCCACCGGCGAACGTCCGGTTGGAAATGCCCTCGGCGTCGAGGGAGTCTGCGGCGGAGGAATCAAGTGAGTGTACTGCGGCGACGTCATGTTGGCAGGAAGGCTCATTCTCAAATTCGGCTCCATGGCATGCTGTGCCGTCGCAGCCGCCTCGACGGCGCTGGCGCAATCGTCGTCCAGCGGTGCGAGCACCAGTCGCACGGTCGTGCGCGACACGGTCACTGTCCCACCACTGCCGCGAGAGTTCCGCGCGGCCTGGGTGGCGACGGTCGCCAATATCGACTGGCCATCGCGTCCCGGGCTGAGCGCATGGGATCAGCAGGCAGAGATGCTGCTCATTCTCAATCGCGCGGTGGACCTGAACCTCAATGCGATCGTGCTCCAGGTACGACCGGCTGCCGACGCCTTTTACCCATCTCCGTTTGAGCCGTGGTCCGAGTATCTCACAGGCCAGCAGGGTCGCGCGCCCGAGCCGTTCTATGATCCGCTCGCTTTCGCGGTCGACGAAGCGCACAAGCGAGGACTGGAGCTGCACGCGTGGTTCAACCCCTACCGTGCGCGTCAGGCGGGCGGAACGAAGCAGAACGCACTGACGCATCTCAGTGTCACACGTCCGACGCTCGTAAAGGCCTATGGTGAGCGCCTGCTCTGGATGGATCCCGGCGAGCCCGCCGTGCGCCAGCAGTCGCTTCGCGTTATTGCAGACGTCGTCAGGCGCTACGACATCGATGGGATACACATCGACGATTACTTCTACCCCTATCCCATTCGCGGCGCCGACAGTGCGATCATCGCGTTTCCCGACAGTGCGAGCTACGCCCGCTACGCGACCTCCGGAGGACGGCTCGAACGCGACGACTGGCGCCGGAACAACGTTGATCTGTTCGTGAAGGAGATGTACGCGGAGGTCAAACGACTGAAGCCGTGGGTGAAGGTTGGCATCAGTCCCTTTGGTATCTGGCGCCCGGGGAATCCGCCGCAGATCAAGGGCTTCGACGCCTACACCCAGCTCTACGCCGACGCGCGCACGTGGCTCGTGAACGGCTGGGTGGATTACTTCACTCCACAGCTCTACTGGCCTGTCGCGCAGGAAGCGCAGAGCTACCCCGTGCTGTTGAAGTGGTGGGTGGAGGAGAATGTGAAAGGACGCCACATTTGGCCCGGAAATTTCACCAGCCGAGTGGGCGCGCGTGGCCCCTGGCGTGCCGAGGAGATTCGTGAGCAAATCCGTCTCACTCGCGCGCAACCGGGCGCGTCGGGCAATGTCCATTTCAGCATGCGGGCGCTCATGGGTCCCCTGAATCGCACCGCGAAGGTTGCCCCGCGCGGTGCGCTCGATAGCGCCACGCGTGCGCGGACGACGGACAGCGCCGTTGCGGCGTCGGCCGAGCTCGCGGAGATCGAGCCACTCGCCTCCCAGCTCATGCGTAACGAGTATGCGACACGCGCAGTGGTGCCGGCGATGCCATGGCTCAGCAGCGTCCGGCCGGCCGCCCCACTCGCTCGACTCGTGCGTGACACGGCGACCGGCGGATTGACCCTTCGCGTGGTGGGCGGCGGCAAGGCCAGGGACTGGCTGTGGGCCGTGCGCACGCGCGACTCGACGGCCACCGAGTGGAAGCTCACGATTCTGCCGTCGTCGCAGCGACTGCACGCACTCACGCCCGACGCTGCCACCGCCGCTCCGAAGGAAGTGCGGGTCAGTGCCATCAACCGCTATGGCACCGAGAGCCGCATTACCATCGCGCGACGGTGGCCAGGCGCCGCGGGCACGCGCTAGCGAATCGCGATATAGCGCTCCAAACGCGCGACTTCGGTGCTGTCCGCGTACTTGCCGATCTCGCGACGGAACTGCCCGATGGAAGTCCAGGGCCGGTACTCCTCGAACTCATGGCTCATCTTCGGCCCCACGCCGGGAATAAGCTCCAGCTCCTGCCGTGTCGCCTTGTTGATATCAATCGGCAGGAACAGCCGCGTGTAGACGGAATCGCGTTGCACTTCGGTTAACCGGGTGAGCTTGCTGTTCAGCGCGAGCATGTTCGCATAGGGACGACCGGCAACCAGTGCACTCACTGTCCCGCTATCCATCGACGGGAGCATCATCAGCTGTTCGGCCGTTGCGCTATTGGGATCGAGCATGGCGCCGGTGGCTGGCGCGCCGCCCTCCCGGGATGCCGGCGCCTCGGAAGCGGCAACCAGAGTGGTCTCCTTTTCCCCGCTCTCCCCGCCGCTCGAGCAGGCAGCCGCGAGCACGAGCACGCCGGCCGCGATCACCCGGTGTGACTGAATCATGACAGGTCCTCCGAAATTAGTGGCTTTGGTTGTTGGTGGTGCCGGCCCAGCGCCGGATGGCGAAACGTATACACGAGCCCGAGAAGTCCAAGCTGCGCGAGCGCACCGGGAGCCAACACGGGAGTGGCACCGCGCACAGACTCCCAGAGCAGCGCGAGTCCTTTCAGGTCGGCATGGCGCTCGATCTCGAACTCCGCGTTGCCGACGTAGTGCCGCCAGACGCCGAGAACCCCGGCCGCGATGAACGCCAGCATGACGCCCTGAAAGAACTCGATTGTGCGCTGCCTCGGCCACCGCCACACCGCGATGGCGGCAGCCAGACCGGCACCAAGCACCACGAGCGGGACGAGCTGCCACGCCTCGTCATAGTGCTCGATCAGCAGCAATTCGAGCATAAACCCCACTATCCCGAACCCGACGAGCGCGAGCAGCGCCACACGGATTGCTGATTCGAACGACCGGGGAGCGGACTGTGAGCTCTGGCTGGACACAGTTCAGGAACGCGTGATATGCGCGGTCATGCCGACGGCGTCCACTCGAATCTCCGGCATGCCTCTACGGATTCAACTGCTCTACGCGCCAATCCGAGCCCGCCCGAGCGTAGCGATGCCGCAGGTGCAGACGACTCTCCCGGTTGTGCCAGAACTCGATCACCCACGGCTCCACGCGGAACCCGGACCAGTGCGGTGGCCGCGGCACTTCCATTCCTTCGTACTCCTTCTCGAGATCCGCGACGCGATGGAGCAACTCTTCTTCGCTCGCCAGCGGCATACTCTGCTTCGACGCCCACGCGCCGATCTGGCTCCCCCGCGGCCGAGACTGGAAGTACACATCGGCCTCACTGGGATGCACTTTCTTCACCGCTCCCTCGACGCGGACCTGCACTTCAAGCGGCATCCAGTGAAAACACAGTGCCGCGAACGGATTCGCGATCAGCTCGCGCCCCTTCCGGCTCTCGTAGTTCGTGTAGAACACGAAGCCCGATTCATCGACGTCCTTGAGCAGTACAATCCGGACAGACGGACGCCCTTCCGGCGTCGAGGTGGCGAGCGACATGGCCGTCGGCTCGGGGATGATCGTCCGATCGGTGTCCTTCGCGCGCTTGAGCATCTCGTTGAACCGGGCAATCGGATCGTCCATCTCGATTGGCGCTGTCATCCGATGGCCCGGCGATGGAAGCTCCGCAACCCGAACACCCAGAACAGCCCCGTCAATGTGACGAGCGCGGCAACGACCACGTCCAGTCGCATATGCGCGACCGCGGGTGTCAGCCCCGCACGCAACCCCTCCGCGACATACACCAGCGGATTGATGAGCACGATGTACTTCAGGACCGGGACGGCATCGAGACCCTTCCACGGGTAGTACGCGCAGCCAAACATGATCATGGGCGCAATGATGACGCTGAACATGAGGCCGATCTGCTGAGGATTGATCGCGGTACCGAGCAGGAGGCCGAGCGCGGAGAATGCCACCGCGCCAAGGACGGTGACCAGGGCGACCGTCCCGAGGTTCGAGAGCGTCAGATCGGGAATCGGGCCCATGATCAGGCGCGCTATCGGCAGCACGAAAAGCGCCGCGACGCACCCCTGCAGTGTACCCATAACGACTTTCTCTACGGCGATGAGCGACGTCGACACGGGCGCGAGCAGTCGGTCTTCGATCTCGCGGGTCCACCCGAAGTCCTGCACCATGGGCAGCGCGACGGATTGGATGCTCGACAGGGTGAGGCTAATGGCCAGAATGCCGGGGAGTAACGCCGTCGAGTAGTGCACGCTTCCAGTGGCGGCACTGCCACGGCCAAGGAATCCCATCTTGGGCAGCAGGTAGCCAAAGACAATAGTGAAAAGTAGTGGCTGCATTGCCACGCGCACCAGAAAAAACGGGAGCTCCAGCCGCGCGACGCGCAGGTCGCGTCGCATGAGCGCGGCAAACACCGTGGACGCCGCGACGCCCGCGCGGATGGTAGCCATCGCGGCAACCGGGGTGCGCAGCATCAGTCCAGCTTCCTCCCTGTCAGTCCAATGAACAACGTCTCGAGACTCGGCTTCGAGAGATGAATGTCCTTGACCGTGCGTCCCGATTTCTCCGCGAACTGGATCAGAGTCGGTATGATCGCGCTGCCCCGGTCGCTGTAGATGCGCACCGTGTTGCCTTTAGCGCCAGCACGCGAGACGTCAGGGTGAAGTTCTGCAGCAGCCGCGACGGCCCTGCCGTCCCCATCCAGCTCGAGCTCCACGAGCGTGCCGCCGGGCGCCTGCTCCTTGAGACCCTCCGGGGTGTCCACTGCCAGCAGCTTTCCCTGATCGATGATCGCGAGACGATCGCAGAGCTGATCTGCCTCTTCCATGTAGTGCGTCGTCATCACGAGCGTACGGCCCTGCGCATTCAGGTCGCGCAGTACCTTCCAGAGCGCCAGGCGCGCCTGCGGATCCAGGCCCACCGTGGGCTCGTCGAGAAAGATCACCTGCGGCTCATGGATCAATGCGCGCGCGATCATCAGCCGCTGCTGTTGTCCGCCGGACAGATCGTCCACCTTCGCATGCGCGCGATCACCGATATCGAATTGATCGAGAAGTTCCTTCGCCCGGCGATTCGCGACCGCGCTCGGCAAGCCGAAATAGGCAGCGTGGAAGCACAGATTCTCGATGACGTTGAGCGCACGATCCGGATTGGGGCGTTGTGGCACGACGCCGATGCGCTGCCGAACGACCTGCGGTTCCGTGGCGACGTTGGCACCAGCGACGATGGCCGATCCGGACGTGGCGCGAACGCGCGTCGTGAGAATGCCGATGGTCGTCGTCTTGCCCGCCCCATTTGGCCCCAGGAGGCCGAAGAATTCGCCCTCCGCGATGTCCAGGTCCAGCCCTTCGAGGGCGACAATCGGACCGCTCGCTCTCAACGCTCGACCCTCGCCGGTGAGCGGCGCCATCCGGCCCTCGCGTTCGGAGGCGCTCCGTCGCAATCTGCCGGTGGGCGGATACACCTTGCCTAGTCCATCGGTTCGAATGGCTGAGCTCACGGCAGCAATCTACGCGATTTCGCCGCTCCGCGAAGCCGCGCGCATGGCCCTTGCTCGACAACGCGTATCCTCACGAAGATCCTCGCGCGCTGGACGCCGACGTGCCATCTCGCAGCAAACGCGATTACATCATTCTGGCCGTGTTCGCCGCCCTGGCCATTACAGCGATCATCATCGGCGTGAAAGCGGATTGGCTGAGCCTGAGCTCGCTCGGAAAGCTCGTTGTCCGGATTCGCGACGCGAAGGGCACCGGCGTCCTGTTCACGCTCCTGTTCATCGGCGTGGCAGCCGTCGGCCTGCCGACCGTGCCATTGATCCTGATTGGGGGCGTGCTGTTCGGCAGCTGGATCGGCGGGCTCGTCAGTTGGGGAGCGTCCCTGGTTGGGGCGACGATTGGCTACTCCTTGGCGCGTCTGCTGGGCAAGAACGCCTTGCGTCGGCTCATTGAACGCATGGCGGGACATCATGTCCAGTTCTCCGGCAAGAGGGCGAGAAAGACAATGCTGCGGCTGCGACTTCTCCCGCTCACGCCGTTCGGCGGTCTCAACTTCGCCGCCGGCCTGGCCGGGATGCG